>JBARNF010000641.1:0-13282 GCA_049802835.1 Bradyrhizobium sp. | reverse complement strand
GCGCAGCAGCGCACCATCGGGCCCGACTCCGACAATGTGTCGGTTCCCGTCGCGATCCAGGTCGACGGCGGACCCATCCAGGGGCGAAGGCTGGTGCAGGCGATGCTCGCGCGCGAGGCCGCCTCGTCCAGGGCCGGCCAGAAGCTTGAGACCGCAAGTTCCCGAGCTGGCGCGGAGGTGTGAAACGCAGGCGAATTGCCGCATCGGCCCGCGAGGAGGTCCACATACCGGACTCTGAGATGGTTCGTTATTGCAAGCCCGGGCCCGAGTGCTAGACTTTGGCGGCTTGTGCAGCTGCAAATCGCAGTGATGTTCTCGTGGTTCGGTGCCGGCGATTTTGTCACCGGCCAGACCATGGTCGGCGATGGCGGAAAGGTGATGCATGGATGGGCGAACGTACGCGAAGATGTGCTTCGCCCGCCGAACGCACGTACGTCGATCACAGTCAATGACGGCGGTCGGGTCAAGAAACGTCATCGGAGCGAAACATGCCAAGGGATCTCGCATCCTCCGCCGCGGATAAATGGCCGATCGTGCCCGGCTTTCAGGTCAGACCATTGTCGCCGGCGCTCGGCGCCGAGATCATCGGCGTAGACCTGAGCCGGCGCCTCGACGACGCTCTCTTCAGCCATATTCGCGACGCGTGGTATCAGCACCTCATCCTGCTGTTCCGGGATCAAAAACTGAGCGAGGAGGACGAGGTCCAATTCGCCGAGCGGTTCGGGCCGCTCGCGAGAATTCACACCGCGCAGTTCGTCTCCCGCCATCCCGCCGTGATGTTGATCTCGAACATCAGGGAGGACGGCAAGCCGATCGGCGCCCTGCCGGACGGCGAGATGCAGTTCCATTCCGACCAATGCTATCAGGAGAAGCCGGCGGCGGGTTCGATGCTCTACGCCATCGAGGTGCCGAGCACGGGCGGCGACACGCTGTTTGCCAACGCGTACCTGGCCTATGAAACGCTGCCGGATTCGATCAAGCGGCGGCTCGAAGGCAAGCGGGCGCTGAACGCCTACGACTACGACTCCTCCGCCACCAAGCGCGGCGGCGAGGTCGCCAGCGGCGCGCCCGCTTATGCGCATCCCGCGGTGCGGACACATCCGGCGACCGGGCGCAAGGCGCTCTATGTGAACCGCCTGATGACGCGGCGCATCGAAGGCTTGCCGGCCGAGGAAAGCGAGGAGCTCCTCGAGTTCCTGTTCAATCACCAGGAACGACCGGAATTCGTCCACGCCCATGTGTGGCGCCCCGGCGACCTGCTGATGTGGGACAATCGCTGCGCGTTGCACGCGCGCACCGATTTCAGCGCCGGTGAACGCCGTCTGCTGCGGCGCGTGACCATTCTGGGCGAGAAGCCGGTGTGATCGATACGGAAATAAAAAGACTGTGTGAGGAAACGTTAGAGCCTTAGAGCCAGCGTGCACGACCCGCGAACCGGGGGAAGCACGCGAACTGCGGGAGGAAACGGATGAGACTGCTTCGTAATGTCGGCGCGGCGCTTGTCATGGCGTCCGGCCTGGCGTGCGTGCCGGGCGGCGCGGCGCGGGCGGCGTTTCCCGAGAAGGACATCACCTGGATCGTGCCCTACTCGCCGGGCGGCGGCTACGACGCATGGAGCCGGCAGATCGGCGCGGCGATGCAGAAATATCTGCCGCCGGGCATCACCATCGTGGTGAAGAACATCACCGGCGCCGGCGGCCGTAGCGGCAGCATCGCCCTCTACCGCGCCAAGCCCGACGGCTACACGGTCGGCCTGCTCGACGTGGCGGGGCTCGTCCCCTACCAGAAGGCGGTCGGCGCGGAGAAGGCCGGCTTCGATATCGACAAATACACCTGGGTCGCCCGCGTGGCGAACGAGCCCTGGGCGCTCTATGCCCCCGCCAAGGCGCCGTTCAACAATCTCGCCGATCTCAAGGCGCGCCAGGATCTGAGCTGGGGCATCGAAGGGGTCGGCTCGACCAAATGGCTGTTCGCGATCCTCGAGGCCCGCGGCCTCGGTCTGCCGTTGCGCTTCGTCTCCGGCTATGGCGGCACCGGCGAACTCATCCCGGCGTCGCTGCGCGGCGATTTCGATGTCTGGACCAATGCCGGCCCTTCGGCGATTCCCTATGTCAAATCGGGAGAGATGAAGGCGTTGCTTCAATTCGGCGAGCAGCGCATGCCGGCGTTTGCCAATGTGCCGACCGCCAAGGAGCTGGGCTTCGACGTCATCGCCGAAATCCTGCGCCTCGTCGCTGCGCCTCCGGGCACGCCTCCCGAGGCCACGAATTTTCTGGAGCAGGCGCTGCTCAAGGCGATGAACGACGACGGGTTCAAGGAGTGGGTGAAAAAATCCGAGCAGGAGGCCAATCCGGGCGGCAGGAAGGAGGCCGAGGCGTCGCTCGCGAACTTCAGCAAGCTGATCGACCGCCACATGAAGGAAATCGCCGAAGGCGTGAGCAAGCAGTAGCCGCATGTTGGACTCCTTGCTCGTCGCGGCCGCCGCTCTGCTGGAGCCGCAGAACGCCCTGCTGGTCATTGTCGGCAACCTGATGGGGCTGCTGTTCGGCCTGCTGCCCGGCATCACCGTGCTGGCGGCGATGTCGATCCTGCTGCCGTTCACGATCGGCCTCGAGCCGATCAGCGCCATGTACCTGTTCATCGGCATCATGGGCAGCGGGCCGTTCGGCGGCGCGGTGACCTCGATCCTGTTCAACATTCCGGGCGAGCCCACCAGCGCCGCCGCCTGCTTCGACGGCTATCCCATGACCCGCCGCGGCGAGGCAGCCAAGGCGCTCGGGCTCGCCGCAGCGTCGGCGGTGTGCAGCTCGCTGATGGGGTTGGTGGTGCTGATCGCGCTCATCCCGGTGGTGCGCTCGGTGGTGTACGCGTTCGGGCCGCCGGAGTTCTTTATGCTGTTGACGTTCGGCCTCGCCACGGTGGCGATCGCCGCGCCCGGCAACACCGTGAAGGGGCTGATCACGGCCGGTCTCGGCGTGCTGATCTCGCTCATCGGCTACGATCCGATCACCGGCATGCTGCGGTTCGGCTTCGGCAGCTCGAATTATCTCTGGGACGGGATCAATTTGCCGGCGTTCTTCGTCGGCGTGTTCGCGGTCGGCGAGGTGATCAGCTACTACGTCGCCGGCGGCACGATCGCGAAAGGCGACGTGCACGTGGGAGGAATGCTCAAAGGCACGCTGGAGGGGGTGCGCGAGCTGTTCCGGCACCCGCGCGTCTTCATCCAGGGATCGCTGGTCGGCTCGATCATCGGCATCCTGCCCGGCGTCGGCGGCACGGTGTCCAATTTCCTCTCCTATACGCTGGCGATGCAGACGTCCAAGCATCCCGAGACCTACGGCAAGGGCAACCCGGAGGGTCTGGTCGCGGCGATGACCGCGACCAACGAGGACACCGGCGCGCTGCTGCCGACCGTCGCCTTCGGCATTCCCGGCAGCGCCGCGACGGCGCTGCTGCTCGGCGCCCTCATCCTGCATGGCTTCAATCCCGGGCCGCTGTTCATCAAGGACCATTTGGAGATCGTGTGGGCGCTGATTCTCGGACTGCTGCTCGCCAATATCATCGCCACCACGGTCGGGCTCGCCGGGGCCAACCTCCTGGCGCGGCTGACCACCCTCGACGTGAAATATCTCGTGCCGACGATCCTGGCGATCTCGCTGCTCGGCGCCTATGCGGACCGCGAGAACCTCTGGGACGTGGCGCTCGCCATCGGCTCCGGGGTCCTCGCCTACGCCCTGTCGAGCTTCGGGTTTCCGATCGTCACGCTGATCATCGGCTTCGTCATGGGGCGGCTGGTCGAGCGCGCCTTCGCGCAGTCGCTGCAGATGACGCTCGATCCGTTCATCTTCTTCAAACGCCCGATCTCGCTCGTGCTGTTCCTTCTCATGGTGCTGCTGTTCGTCATGCCGCTGATCAGGCGCCTCATGTCCGCGCGGAGGGGTGCATGAGCGGCCGGCTCGCTTTCAACCTCCTCGTGCTCGCGGTGGCGGTCTACTTCGTGTGGAGCGCGACCGGCTACGAGCCGCAGGCGCGGCTGATCCCGTTGATCATCGGCGTCATGGTCCTCGTCCTCCAGACCTGGGTGACCATCCGGGAAGCGATCGTCACCGAGATGGTCCCGGCGGCGGAGGGAGTCGAGCCGCCGCCCCCGGCCGACGAGGCGCGGCATGTCGCCGCCATGTGCGGCTGGATGCTGCTGTTCTTCGCGCTCCTGGCGGTGCTCGGCACGCTGCCGGCGATCTTCCTCTTCATCCTGCTGTTTCTTTTGATGCAACGGGACGTTCGTTGGTGGACTGCGCTCGCCGTCTCGGCCGCGATGTCGGCCACGATCTGGCTCTTGTTCGTGCGGCTGATGCGCTTCGAGCTCTATCCCGGGGTGTTGTTCGGTGGCACCCTGCCGCCCATTTGAACCGCAAGGAACACATGAGCGTGCTACGCCATTCGCGATGGTACCGGGAGGCGAGAATGTCCGCTCTCGACAATCCTCCTGCGGATCTCTCCCGGATCGTCGGACAGGTCGACCGTGTCAACCTCGCGGCGAGGCGTCATGACCGCTCTTTCCGGTCGGTCGCCATTGTGATGTCGAAGTTGCGGCGCTTGCAGCATGCGGCAGAAAGATCGAACTGAACTTGGGCACCGGGGCTTAAGCACCCTCCCGTCGCCGACAGCCTGGAAGAACCCGGCGACCGGCCGTTCACCTTCATCCGTCTGCCGCCGAGCCAATGGCGCAGCGCGCGGACTACAAATGCGATCGAGCGGCTGCACGAGGAGTTCAAGCAGGATCAAGACCTCAGACCGTGCTGCCATCGGCGGACACCGCTGCAAGACAGGGAAAGCCCCGGACGCAACCTCGGGAATGCGGTATCCAACCGGCACATCAGAGCTTGAACGTCCTTCAGATCCCGCCCCCACCTATGCGCGTTCATAAGACCCTTGCCGCTCTCTTGGAAGCGGACGACCTCGCGCGCCTTCCCCATTGACAGCGGACATCAGAGCGGCCGATCGAAGTCGGGAAGGTAAGGGCGGCAGCGAAAATAGTCGTTTCGCATCAAAGGAGCCTTTTTGCCCACACCTTCTTATACACGCTACATCGGACTCCACGCCAGGAACAGAATTTTTGCGGCCAGAGACCACGCCCTCAAATCTGCCCGACCCGGTCGCCAGAGACCGAACACTGAAAATTGCGCGTCGCAAAAGGCCCGCAAATGCGGCTCGTTCTGGCAAAGTCTCAGAGATCGCCAAATAGTAGGACTGCGTGGTGGGCGCAGCAGGACTCGAACCTGCGACCCGCTGATTTAGAGTCGGCCGTTTACCAGGCTTCCACGGCGCTTTGAAGATGATCCGTCGGGCGGCAAAAGAGCCAGAAAATTGCTCACTTTCTGCTCGACTTCGTTCGCGAAGGGAGCATGTGTGGTCGTAACAGAGGCACCGTGATGACCGAGAAACCGCCAGCAATTTCGATTGCGGATTTCCTGAAATGCATCCGTCAGCGGCTCGATGAGGCTGCAGCGATCGGGAGAGCAGCAGCCGAATCCTGCGTGGATGCCGGCAATCCCGAAAGAGGCGTCGCCATCGTTCTCGATGTGGAGCAACTGGTCTGCGAGGTGAACACGTTTCTGAACGCCGCAAGTCTGCTCGAGCGGTGCACCGGATCCTGACCGATCCGACACTCTCCTCTCCTCCCTCGCCAGCGCCCATTCGGCCTCCGCGAGGTTTCGGTCATGGCGGCATCATCAGCCGTCGCAACCGAGAGAGGATTTCGACATGCGTACCAGCAAACCGACCCGTAAGGCGAAGGCCCCGTCCGTTGGCAAGAACCGGCAAAAGAAGACGGCGGGTGTCAAGAAAAGCCGTGGACATTCAACACGCTCCAATTCCAAGCAGGCGAGGGTGCTTACGCTGTTGACTCGGCCTCAGGGCGTAACAGTCTCGGCGATCATGAAAGCAACCGGCTGGCAACAGCACTCGGTCCGCGGCTTCTTGGCCGGCGTCGTGCGCAAGAAGCTCGGACTCGCGCTCGTCTCGGAGAAGATTGGCGGGGAGCGGGTCTACCGCATCGTGGCGGGCGATGCGGCCGGTAAAGCCGCGAAGGCGTCCGACCGCCGGGCGGCATGACAAAAATGGCTCGCCGCCTGGTCGGTCTAGATCGGCTGCGGGACGAGATTGCGAGATTGCGCGTTTGCCCGATCTCGATCTCGCCGAGTTACGACAACGCTGGGCTGATCTCTTTGGCAGCCAACCACCGAAAACCCTGCGGCTCGAAATATCGAAGGGATGAGCCATGTCGGATATTCACCCTACGGAGACAGTTGCTCCGGTCGTCGGTGTGCGCAAGCGCACCGACGACGCCAATCTTCTCGCAGCCGAGATCGCCGCGCTTGCCGAGATGACCTACTCCGATCTGCAAATGGCGTGGCGGCGGCACTACCGGTCGCACCCGCCCAAGAAGCTCAGCCGCGATATTATGGAACTTGGCGTTGCTTGGAAAATCCAGGAGAAGGCGCTCGGCGGTTTGAGCGCAACCGTGAAACGCCAGATCGCCGGCCTCGCCAAGACGATGGAGACCAAGTCCGATCTGGTGAAGGCAAGATCAGTCAGTCTGAAGCCCGGCGCGCGGCTGTTACGATCGTGTGGGGCGGCGAGACGCACGAGGTCGTGGTCGTCGAGGACGGGTTCACTTGGGCTGGCAAGACGTGGCGGTCGCTATCCGCGATCGCCCGTGAGATGACCGGCACGCGCTGGTCTGGCCCCCGCTTCTTCGGGCTCGGGACCGCCACGGCGCCAGCGATCCCTGGTGCGACCGCGGGAGGACCAGACCATGAGTAGAAGGGGTCCGGCCGGTAGCCAGCGGAATGGCACAGCGGTTTGTCGCTGCGCCATTTACACCCGCAAGTCGTCCGAGGACGGGTTGGAGCAGGACTTCAACTCACTCGATGCGCAGCGCGAGGCGTGCGAGGCCTACATCCTGAGCCAGAAGAGCGCCGGCTGGATTGCTCTACCCGAGATGTACGACGATGGCGGCATCTCGGGCGGCACGCTGGAACGACCGGCGCTCCAGCGATTGCTGTCTGATATCGGTGCCAGCCGCATCGACACGGTCGTTGTCTACAAGGTCGATCGGCTGACGCGCTCGCTCAACGACTTCGCCAAGATCGTCGACGCGTTCGACGCGAAGGGCGTCTCGTTCGTCTCGGTGACGCAGCAGTTCAATACGACCACATCCATGGGGCGGCTGACGCTGAACATGCTGCTCTCGTTTGCACAATTCGAACGCGAGGTCACGGGGGAGCGGATCCGCGACAAGATCGCGGCGTCGAAATGCAAGGGCATGTGGATGGGCGGGCTGCCACCACTTGGTTATGACGTCGAGGATCGCAAGCTCGTGATCAATGCGAGCGAGGCCGCCATCGTCCGCGACATCTACCGCCGATACGCGATCCTGAAATCGGTTCGCGCCTTGAAGGAAGAACTCGATTCCGATGGGGTCGTAAGCAAAGCCCGGCTCGACCGGTTCGGACGCGAGAGCGGTGGCAAATCGCTCGCCCGCGGTGCTCTCTACCTGATGTTGCAGAACCGAATCTATCGGGGCGAGATCGTACACAGGGACAACTGCTATCCCGGTCTGCACGATGCGATCGTCGACGCGACGCTGTGGGACGAGGTGCAGGCTGCCCTGGCCGAGAACCGTGTCGAGCGGGTCAGCCGCTCTGGTGCGACTGCACCCAGTCTGCTGGCCAGCCTCGTTTACGATGACAGCGGCGAGCGGATGTCGCCGACCCATGCGAACAAGCATGGCACACGTTACCGCTACTACGTCAGCCAGTCCCTCATCAAGCGCGGCCGGCCGAAGGCGTCGAGCTCGGCATGCCGAGTGCCGGCGGCGGACCTCGAGGCGATCGTGGAGGGTCGAATTTGCGCTCTTCTGCAGGACGAAGCGGCCATTTTCAATGCGGCTGGCGCCGGTTCGGTGGATATCGAGACACGCAAGACCTTGACCGAGCAGGCTGCCGCCCTCGCTCGACGTTGGCCGACCGTGACGCCCGCCGACAAGCGCATGTTTCTGCACGTCCTCGTCGCCAGGATCGACGTGCGGCCAGAAGCGGTCGACATCGCGATCCGTCCGACCGCGCTACCGGACCTCGTTGGACCCGAAGTCGATCTTGCAAGATTGACAACATCCGTGATGGCAGACGGGCCAACTCAACTCCTGTCGATTCCGGCACAGGTGAGGCGCACCGGCATGCAAATGAAGCTGCTGATCCAAGGCGCCACCGGCACCGCGCGTCGGGAGCCGGACCGCAGTCTTCTCCGCCTCATCGCGCAAGCGCGCCGCTTCAATGAAATGGTCATGAACGGCCATTCTGCGGGCCCGCCTTCGGCAGGACGCAAGACCATCACCGAACTCGCCAACGAAGCCGGCGTCAGTCCATCCTACTTCACGCGCCTTTTCCGGCTGAGCTTTCTCGCCCCCGAGATCTCGAAGACCATCCTGCACGGCCGCCAGCCGACCACCCTCACAGCAAAGAACCTGATGCTCCAAGGGAAACTCGCACTCGCGTGGTCCAAGCAGCGGGCACAACTGGGCCTGGCGCGACCCGATAGGCTCCTCGCTGAACGCCCGCCGCCGGTCTGAAGTCGGCGAGCGGTCATTTCTTGCAGCAGCGATCGGTGTAACCACGGCGTCTCGACCGACCGCAACCGTACCACCAAAAAGTGCGTAAGAGACTTTGCCGCAGGAAGGCGCCATGAACCGGCACCATAGTGGTCTCTGGGTCCCGGTCCAGGATCGGCAGCCGGCGTAACTGTCGGAAATGTCGGCCAGAGTTCGAATCCTGTCTCAAAACATGGATTCACATGTGATTTCAGTATGTTATGTGGCGGAGACGGAGGGATTCGAACCCTCGATACGGCTTATCACCGTATAACGGTTTAGCAAACCGCCGCCTTCAGCCGCTCGGCCACGTCTCCGTTGGAAAATCCGTATAGATCAAAGGAATCTGGGTCAAGGCGAGAAAGAAGAGCCTGACGGCGCGAGACCGCCGGCTGGGGCACGTTCGGGCGCGGCGCTCCTCACGGATCATATCGCGCCGGCGCACCACCGATCGAGGCGACCGCTCAGAGCTTCAGCCAGTCGCGCGCGGCGCGCTGGGCGGCGGCGATCTCCGCCTCGGACATCTGCCCGGCGATCTCCTGGCGCAGCCGGATCGCGTCCCGGTTCCCCCGCATCACCGACAGATTGAACCATTTGTGCGCCGAGACGTAGTCGGTCGGCACGCTGCTGCCGGTCGAGTACATCATCCCGAGCTGGAAGAAGACATCCGCCGCGGCGGTGGCTTCGCCCAGCGTCGCGTTGTCGAATGCCGCAATCTCGAACCGTCCCATATTGGCCTCCCGTGGCCTTTTCTGCGCCGGCTTTTCGCCCCGGCATCACCCTGTTCGGCCCGTCCCGCCGAATGTCGCGATAATCAGCAGAAAATTTGAACGGTGGTTTAAGCATCGCGATGAATCGAGCGTGAACGCCGCGGCCCCGCATCCGCGGACGAGGCCGCGGGGGCCCGAAAAACGCGTGGAATCGCGGATTCTGCCGTACCCTCCACCGCTCGCTAACCATCGCGGTTGAGGGCGTGCTAACTATCGCGCCAGGAGGCTCACCGCGCGGCGCGCGCCCGCTGGTCGAACAGGACAGCGCGCACCTTGGGATCGCGCATGTCGACCTGGGACGCCGCCTCGACCCGGATGGCGATGCCGCGCTGGACCGCGGGACGCGCCATCATGGTCTTGAACCAGCGCTCGAGATGGGGGAACTCGGCCAGGTCCTGCCCCTGCTTCGCATAGCTCCTGACCCAGCCGATGCAGGCGATGTCGGCGATCGAATACTTGCCGGCGAGGAATTCGCGGTCGGCAAGGCGGGCGTTCAGCACCCCGTAGAGCCGATTGCATTCGTTGGTATAGCGATCGATGGCATACCGGATCTGCTCCGCCGCGTAGCCGCGGAAATGGTGCGCCTGGCCCGCCATCGGGCCGAGCCCAGCCATCTGCCACATCAGCCACTGCTCCACCTCGACGCGCCCGCGCTCGTCGCGCGGATAGAGCTTGCCGGTCTTGCGCCCGAGATAGAGCAGGATCGCGCCGGACTCGAAGATCGAGATCGGACGGCCGCCCGGACCCTGCGGATCGATGATTGCCGGCATGCGGTTGTTCGGCGAGATGGCCAGAAACTCCGGCCTGAACTGCTCGCCCGCCGCAATGTTGACCGGACGCACCACGTAGGGGAGCCGGCACTCCTCCAGCATGATCGAGATCTTGTAGCCGTTCGGCGTCGGCCAGTAATAGAGCTCGATGGGCTTGGTCTGCACGGTCTTGGTCCGGGCGGGCTTGCGCGCCGCGCCCGTTGCCTTCGCCCTCCCCCGCGACGCTGTCGGGGTCTTTGCTGTCTTGGATATCGATCTTGCCGGGGTACGGGCCACGGAATTCTCCCTGCACGGCGCTCGTTTCGCTTGGAGTCCTAAGTCACCGCCTTTGGCGGTGCAACAGCGAAGGCAACGCATCACGAGGTCCCGCATCCGGCATATGGACGGGCCTTGGCCAGTTGGCCTATCGTTGATGCGGCGAGCACATCGCCCCCGGGCGGCCATCCGCGTCACCCGCGGCGAAGCTGATGAGGGAGCCCATGTTCAAACATGTTCTAGTTGGCTTGATGACGGCATGCATTTTCGCCGCACCACTCTCGGCGTCGGCGCAATCCGAGCCGAAAGCGTCGGCGGCCAGCACAAAGCAGAAGCCCAGCGCGGCGCGCACCAGCGCGCGCGAACGCCAAAAGCAATGCGGGGCGGAATGGCGCGAAGCCAAGGCGGCGGGCAAGATCGAGAAGGGGATGAAGTGGCCGAAGTATTGGAGCGAATGCAATAAGCGGCTGAAAGCAAAGAGCGGGTAATAACGCCGCTCTCCGCGGCGGTCGTCCCGGCACGGCGCTGAATACAGAGGGCGTCGGCGAGAGGTCCGAGCAGCGAACAGCGTGACGAGTCTCGCCACGCGGGATGCACATTGGGGACATGCATCCCTTGCCACCGTGATGCGGCCTTGCGGCCGACACCACCGGGAAGTTCGACTCGGTCTCGCCGACGCCCTCTCTCTTCGACTGGATCGGCAGGATCTTCGTGATCGCACCGCGATCGGACGTCGGATATTGCCGATCGATCGATGAAGTCCGCGACGTGCTTCGGAGCCCACGCTCCGAAGCAGCAGCGAATTACTTCTTCTTCGCGACCTTGCGCTTTGCGGTCTTCTTCGCAGTGGTCTTCTTCGCCGCAGACTTCGTCTTGGTGGCCTTCTTCGCCATGCTGCCCTCCTAGCCATTATCAATGGCGATGTAGGATCAGTGCCCACGCGAATCGTAAGCACTGCAATCCGATTACTACAGCACAACGAAAAAATCAGCGACTGCGCTTGACAAACTGTGCATAGCGCGGGCGACGCCGACCCGACTTGCTTGGCTCTGCGATCGGGCGCCGCCCGCGCCGCGATTTCGCCGGCGCCCGTCGGCGACATCGAAGCTGTCCGAGTCGAATCAAAAAACCCTTGTGGAATCGGGCTTTTCTGCAAACGCCGGATGTTGATGCGCGAGCGGCGAAGAGATCGAGCGTTGCTGTCGGCGCATCGGCGAAGCGAGCAAGGAGCGCCGCCTGGGGGGCATACGCACCGGCAAAAATTTTTTTGCGGATTGTTTGCTCCGCGAGGCTCTCGCGCGTCGCGTCCGGAGAAAATCGCGCGAATCGGTGCAATCTGATTCGCGGATGCGCGCCACCTCACACCACCGAACGCCGTCGCGGAGACCCTGCGGAAGCGCGCCGAGGGTGATGATTCCGCCTCCGGAGATGCCGCGCGGCGCCGCCGCGAGACGCCGTGACGGCGATGATCAGAGGCCGAGCTTCGTCTTGAGCAGCGCGTTGACCGCCTGCGGGTTGGCCTTGCCGCCGGACGCCTTCATCACCTGGCCGACGAACCAGCCGATCATCGCCGGCTTCGCCTTCGCCTGCTCCGCCTTGTCCGGGTTGGCGGCGATGATCTCGTCGATCACCTTCTCGATCGCCCCGACGTCGGTCACCTGCTTCATGCCGCGGCGCTCGACGATCGCGCGCGGGTCGCCGCCTTCGCTCCAGACGATCTCGAACAGGTCCTTGGCGATCTTTCCCGAGATCGTCTCCTCCGCGATCAGATCGAGGATGTCGCCGAGCTGCGCTGCGGAAACCGGCGACGCGGCGACGTCCTTGCCTTCCCGGTTGAGACGGCCGAACAGGTCGTTGATCACCCAGTTGGCGGCCGCCTTGGCGTCGCGGCCCGAACCGGGCTTGCCGACGACCTGCTCGAAGAACGCGGCGCTCTCGCGCTCGCCGACGAGCACATCGGCGTCATAGGCGGACAGGCCGAAGTCGCGCACGAAGCGGACCTTCTTGCCGTCCGGCAGCTCGGGCAGTTCGCCTGCGAGCCGGTCGACCTCCTCCTGCGTCAGCTCGAGCGGCAGCAGGTCGGGGTCGGGGAAGTAGCGGTAGTCGTGCGCCTCTTCCTTGTTGCGCATCGAGCGCGTCTCGCCCTTGGCGGCGTCGAACAGCCGCGTCTCCTGCTCGATCGCGCCGCCGTCCTCGATGACGCCGATCTGGCGCCGCGCCTCGTACTCGATCGCCTGGCCGATGAAGCGGATCGAGTTGACGTTCTTGATCTCGCAGCGCGTGCCGAGCGGTTCCCCCGGCCGCCGCACCGACACGTTGACGTCGGCGCGCAGGCTGCCCTTCTCCATGTCGCCGTCGCAGGTACCGAGATAGCGCAGAATGGCGCGCAGCTTGGCGAGAAACGCCTTGGCCTCCTCGGAGGAGCGCAGATCGGGCTTCGACACGATCTCCATCAGCGCGACGCCCGAGCGGTTGAGGTCGACGAACGACATGGTCGGGTGCTGGTCGTGCAGCGACTTGCCGGCGTCCTGCTCCAGATGCAGGCGCTCGATGCCGACGCGCAGGGTCTCGCCGTCGACGTCGATCTCCACCTCGCCCTCGCCCACGATCGGCTGCTTGTACTGGCTGATCTGGTAGCCCTGCGGCAGGTCCGGGTAGAAATAGTTCTTCCGGTCGAACACCGAATTGAGATTGATCTTGGCTTTGAGCCCGAGGCCGGTGCGGATCGCCTGCGCCACGCATTCCTCGTTGATCACCGGCAGCATGCCGGGCATGGCGGCGTCGACGAGGCTCACGTGGGAATTGGGCTCGCCGCCGAATTCGGTCGAGGCGCCGGA
>JBARNF010000640.1:0-8447 GCA_049802835.1 Bradyrhizobium sp. | reverse complement strand
ACCGAATACACCCCGCCGCGGACGGCACGGGAAGAGAAACTCTGCGCTCTATTTGCCGAGACCCTCGGGCTCGAGCGCGTCGGGATCCATGACAACTTCTTCGATCTCGGCGGCCATTCGCTGCTCGCCATCCGTCTTGGCCGCCGCATCCGCGAGGAGATCCTGCCGGACTTCCCGATCACGGCGGTCTATGCGACGCCCATCGTCCGGGACCTCGCAGCGCAGATCGACCTCGACGGACCTTCGGAGGGGCCGCTGGACTTGTCCCGCGACATTCTCCTGCCGGCGCACGTCAGGCTGACCGGTGGTCGCGCGCCGCAGAAGCCCAAACGCATTTTCCTGACGGGCGCCACCGGCTTCGTCGGCAGTCATCTTCTCTCCACGCTGATCCAGGAGACGGACGCGCATATCGCCTGCCACGTCCGCGCCCCCGATCGGCAATCGGCCGAAGCCCGTTTGCGGCAGGCGCTCGATAAGCGAAAGCTTTCGGCGTGTTGGGACGAGGATCGTATCGAGGTTCTGACCGGAAATCTCGGACATCCGGCCCTCGGACTCGATGAGAGGGGCGTCTGCATTGTGCGAGACGAGTGCGAGGCGATCTATCATTGCGGCGCGAGCGTTGAATTCCTCCATCACTATGCTGCGATAAAGCCCGCCAATGTGGACAGCGTCCTCACGCTGCTCGATTGGAGCGTGAGTGGGCGACCAAAGCGGCTGCACTACGTTTCCACCCTTGCGGTGATCGACAAGTATCAGTCTGGGCCGGTGTCGGAGCAGACTGATCTGACCTCGTGGCAGGGTCTCGCGAGCGGCTATAGCCAAAGCAAGTGGGTCGGCGACACGCTCGTCCGGCAGGCGCAGCTTCGCGGCCTGCCGTTGTCGATCTATCGCCTCAGCAGCGTCACTGGTGATCGCGAGAACGGAATCTGCAACGAAACGGATCTGATCTGGCGCCTTGTCCGGCTCTATGCGGAGCTTGGCGCGATTCCCGACCTGAACCTGATGTTGAACATGACGCCGGCCGATGACGTCGCGCGAGCGATCGTCCGGCTCGCGGGCAGTGAAGCGTCCTGGGGAAGCGTCTATCATCTCATGAACCGTGAACCAATTGATGTGCGGGAGGTCCCACGGATCTTTCGCCGGCTCGGCCTTCGGCTCGACCTCGTGCCGCTCGATCGATGGATCGACATTGGACGACGGCGGCTTGCCGAAACACAGGACGATGATCTCGCGGCCGTCCTGTCGATCGTGTCAAAGGAGGACACGTCGCGATCGCACCCGGAAATTACCTCGGACTTCACGCAGGAACACTTGGCTGCGGTGGGCGCGCCGATCGCCCCGGTCAGCGCGGCCCTTCTCGAACGCTATTTTGTCAATCTGCGGCTCGCAGGAACTGTGTCCGATGTTCGGTTGCCAGAAACGGCGAAATGAACAGCGATCGGTTTGTGGGTTAGGATAGGGGAGAGCACAACATGGCGCGGTTTCTTATCGCGGCCACCGCGCTACCCGGTCACGTATTTCCCTTGCTGGCCGTTGCCCAACTCCTCGTTGGTCGCGGCCACGAGGTCGTCGTATATACCGGGAGCCTGTTCAGAGAGCGAGTGGAGGCGACCGGCGCGCGCTTCGTCGCGTTTCGCCCGGAAATCGACGTCGATTATCGGAAGCTCGACGAGCGCTTTCCCGAACGCCGCAAGATTGCACCTGGCCCCGCTCAGCTCTGCTTCGGATTGAAGCACATCTTTGCGGATGCAATGCCGCATCAGGCCGCCGGTATACGCGAGTTGCGCCGCGACTTTCCTTTCGATGCGATCATTACCGATACGATGTTCTGCGGGACCTTTCCGCTCCTGCTCGGGCCGCCGGAAAAAAGAGCCCCGATCGTCGCGCTCGGGATCACGGCTCTCGCCTTGTCGAGCGCGGACACCGCATTCTTCGGCACTGCGCTCCCGCCATCCATCACGCCAGCCGATCGCGCGCGCAATGCCGCAATGAACAGCCACCTGCAACAAGCGATCTTCGGCTCGGTGCAGCAATACTTCAACGATGTCCTGGTGAAGAACGGGGCGCGCCCTCTGCCGGCATTTCTGTTCGATAGCATGATCACGCTGCCGGATCTGTATTTGCAGCTTACGGCCAGGGAGTTCGAATATTCGCGTGGCAAGATGCCAGGCAGCATCCGCTTCGTCGGACCGCTGCTGCCGCCGCCATCGATCGGCTTCCACCCGCCGCCTTGGTGGGACGACGTCGACAAAGCTGGTCCGATCGTGCTCGTCACGCAAGGCACTCTCGCAAACGACGATCTTGGGCGGCTTGTCGGACCAACTCTGACGGCCCTGGCGAACGAGGAACTGACGGTGATCGCATGCACCGGCGGCCCACCAGTCGAATCGATCCCGGTGGTGTTGCCGCCCAATGCGAAGGCGGCGACATTCCTGCCGTTCGACCGCCTGCTCCCGAAGGTGAGCGTCATGGTGACCAATGGCGGTTATGGCGCCGTCAATCACGCGCTTAGTCTCGGTGTGCCGTTGGTCGTTGCCGGGGATAGTGAGGAAAAACCGGAAATTGCTGCGCGCGTCGCGTGGGCGGGCGCCGGCATCAATCTTGGGACCGGCCGGCCATCCGCCTCGCAGATTCGCGAGGCGGTCCGCGCCGTGCTCACCAAGCCGCAATACCGACACGGTGCGCAAGCGTTGCGCACCGCGTTCGTCCGCCACGACGCTCGTGACGAGATTGCGGAACTGGTCGAACGGCTTGCGGCGGGCGGATCGTCGGCCAGCTCTCAGGGAAATCCGCGTCACAGGTTCGACCCTGTCGGTACTCCTGCGGAGGCAGCCAGCCGCCGGACGATCGACGTCGACGCTGGTTTGATACGCGGGACGTCGGGAACGGTTTGATCCGTCCCGATCCTGGAACGGCCTGCTTCGTACTTATTTCCGAACGCGGTCGATTGCGGACGCTGACGCCAGTTGTCGGATTCGGACATCATGCCGACTTCGCGGTCGGATCCAAAGGAAGGTAGTCGGGTGAAAAGGCCGCTGTTGAGATTCGCTTGGATCGCCTTCCTAATGCTCGCCGTCACAGTCTGCGTCTACATCTTCGCTGTGATCGGCGCGGGGCGCCAGCAGGTTGAAGCGGTCGCAACGCAGATCTCCGATCCGCGACGGGACGCAGCCGAGCGCCCGGGTGCCGCACCGATCGCCACGACGCTCGCCCGAGCCGTACGGCATTCGATCACCGAGACGCTCGCGGCGACCGGATCCCTCGTGGCCCGAGAGGAGGATGTTGTCGGTGCGGAAGTCGACGGGTTACGTATCGTCGAGATGCTGGCCGACATCGGCGATCGCGTCGAAGAAGGGCAGGTGCTCGCTCGCCTCGACAGCACGATGCTCCGGACACAGCTCGCGCAAAACACCGCGATGATCGCGATAGCCCAAGCGTCGGTCGCGCAGATGAACGCGTCGTTGACGGAGATGCAAGCCAACGAAGCCGAAGCAGCGGAGGCGTTGAAACGCACGCAAACCTTGAACGCGACCGGCGCGATATCTCCAGCGCAACTCCTGACGCGTGAGACCCAGGCCAAGGTCGCCGCGGCAAAGTCCGCTGCCGCTGCGGAGAATTTGCGCATGGCCGAAGCCCAGGAAGCGTTTGCGGAGGCGCAGCGTGGCGAGATCGAGCTGAAAATCGCGCGAACCGAACTGAAGGCGCCGTCTACGGGGATCATCTCGCACCGCGCCGCCCGCCTGGGCGCGGTGGCCGGCACGGGGGGCGAACCTCTATTCCGGCTCGTCCGTAACGGTCAAATCGAATTCGATGCCGAGGTTCCGGAAACGGTGCTTCCACAGATCGAGTCGGGCCAAGACGTCGAAGTTTGGCTGCCCGGCCTCAGCGAGGCCGTCATCGGCCGTGTGCGGCTGGTCGATCCTACTGTAGACAGATCGAGCCGTCTCGGCCGCGTCGCGGTCGCGCTCCCGCCCCATACGGCCATGAGGGCCGGTGTTTTTGCCCGCGGCAGCATTACAATCGGCAAGCGACAAGCCATCACCGTGCCGTTGTCCGCCGTGAGCTTCAGCAAGAACGGCACCTATGTTCAGCTTGCGACCAACAATGTCGTCGAAATCCGCAATGTCCAGACCGGCCTCAAACACGGCACCCGTGTCGAAATCGTCGACGGGCTGATCGAAGGTCAGGAGGTCGTCGTTCGAGCCGGCGCTTTCGTCAGGCCGGGCGAACGGATCTTGCCAGTCCGCAGCGATGCCCGACCAGGGCGGGCAGATTGATATGGCCCTCAACATCTCCGCCTGGTCGATTCGTAAGCCTATTCCGTCGTTGGTGTTGTTTGGCGTCCTGATCGTGCTCGGTGCGGTCAGCCTGAAGACCCTGCCGATAACGCAGATGCCCAACATCGACATCCCCATCGTGACCGTCACGATCGCCCAGACCGGTGCTGCGCCGAGTGAGCTGGAAACGCAGGTCACGAAGAACGTAGAGAATGCGGCGAACGGGGTCGTCGGGGTCAAGCACGTCACGTCGAGCATCTCTGACGGGGTCTCCGTGACGACCGTCGAGTTTCAACTTGGGACGCCGGCGGACCGTGCGGTCAACGACGTCCGCAATGCGATGGCTAACATCCGGTCGGAGTTGCCGCAGAGCATCGAGGAACCCTCGATGCAGCGGGTCGAGGTCGAAGGGATGGCAATCGTTACTTATGCCGTGTCGATTCCCTCTTGGACGACCGAGCAAGTGTCCTGGTTCGTCGATGACGTCATCACGGGGGCGCTTCAGGGCGTTCGGGGCGTCGCGCAGGTCAAGCGTGCGGGCGGCGCCGATCGTGAAATCCGGGTATCGCTGCTGCCCGACCGGCTGATCGCGCTTGGCATCACCGCGGCGGACGTGAACGAGCAACTGCGAGCGACCAATGTCGATCTCACCGGCGGGCGCGGTGAAGTGGGGTCGGGAGAGCAAACCATACGGATGCTCGCGGGGGCCGCGACGATCGACGGACTGACCAATAGCGCGATCGTGCTGCCGGGCGGTCGAAGGGCTGCGTTGAAGGAGATTGCCACGGTCACCGATGGCGCAGCCGAAGCGCGCAGCTTTGCTCGCCTCGATGGGAGTCCAGTGGTCGCCTTCGGTGTCTTTCGTGCAAAGGGCTTCTCCGACGTGGCCGTCGCGGAGGTGGTCGCGAAGAAGTTGCAGGTGCTCGCCAACGAGCATCCCGACCTGTTCGTGTCCGAGATCGACAGCACGGTGCGCTATACCAAGTCCGATTATAGAGCCACCATGCAGACGTTGGCCGAAGGCGCAATCCTCGCGGTCATCGTCGTATTGATTTTTCTGCGCGACCTTCGAGCGACGGCGATTTCCGTTCTCGCGATACCACTGTCAATACTTCCGACCTTCTGGGCGATGGACCTCATCGGGTTTTCGCTGAACGCCGTCAGTCTGCTTGCGATCACGCTGGTCACCGGCATCCTGGTCGATGATGCGATCGTCGAGATCGAGAACATCGTCCGGCACATCCGGATGGGCAAATCACCCTATCGCGCCGCGCTCCAGGCGGCCGACGAGATCGGGCTCGCGGTCGTTGCGACGACCATGACCATCGTCGCCATGTTCGTGCCGGTCAGCTTCATGGGCGGCATCGCCGGTCAATACTTCAAGCAGTTCGGCCTCACGGTCGCCATTGCAGTCACGTTTTCTCTGCTGGTCGCAAGGCTGATAACGCCGCTGCTGGCGGCATATTTCCTTCGCGACCGTCAGCACTATGCCGAAGGGCACGGAGTGATCATGCGGTACTATCTTCGCATGCTCAAATGGTCGCTTCGCCACCGCTTCGTCACGCTCGCGCTTGCGGCGCTGGTCTTCCTGGGCTCGCTAATGGTCGCAGGATCCTTACCGCTGGGCTTTCTGCCGACCAATGACCTGTCGCGTTCGGTTCTCCAGATCGAGCTGGCACCCGGCTCGACGATCGCGGATACCGCGGCCGCCGCGGACCGCATCACGGCCCTGCTCGCGAAACGGCCGGAAGTCAGGAGCGTCTATGTCACCGGCGGCGCCGCCGGCGCCAACGGGCTGAGCGTCACCGCCGGTGACGTCCGCAAGGCCACCATCATCGTCGAGCTCGTTGCGCGCAGGAACCGGTCGCACGACCAGAAGGCATTCGAGCACGACATGCGCGCGACGCTCAGCGCGATCGCGGACATACGCTACAGCTTCGGCAATGGCGGCGGCGGACGCGAATTCACGCTGATCGTTTCCGGACCCGATGGCGCCGCAGTTGAGCAAGCGGCGCTCGCGGTGGAGCGGGACGTCCGGCAGAACGTCTCCATTCTCGCGAATGTCGTCTCGACTGTGGCTCTTGCCCGGCCGGAGATTCGCATCTTGCCCAGGCTGGAGGAGGCTGCCGATCTTGGAATCTCGGGGACGCAGATCGCCGAAGTTGCACGGATTGCGATGATCGGAGATATATCCGCAAATCTGGCGAAGTTCTCGGCCATCGACCGGCAAGTGCCGATCCGCGTGCAACTCGACGAGCGGGCGCGGGGCGATCTATCGACCCTCGATATGCTGCGGATCAAGGCCAAGAACGGCACCGTACCGTTGGCCGCGGTCGCCGACGTCGGCTTCGGCGAAGGGCCGACGACCATCGAACGCTATGACAGCAGGCGTCGCGTCGCGATCGAGGCCGATCTCGTCGGAAACACCCCGCTCGGCGAGGCGATCGAGCAGGTTATGGCGCTGCCCTCGGCGCGCAACCTGCCAGCCGGTGTGACGATCGCAAGGTTCGGCGATTCAGAGATCATGGAAGAAGTTTTTTCGAGTTTTTCGCTCGCGATCGCTGCAGGCGTACTCATGGTGCTCGCCGTCCTCGTTCTTCTCTTCGCCGACGCGATGCATCCGATCACCATTATCTTCTCCATGCCGCTTTCGATCGGCGGAGCGTTCCTTGCGCTGCTTCTGACCGGCAATGCCATCAACCTCTCGGCCATTATCGGCTTCCTCATGCTGATGGGAATCGTAACGAAGAACGCGATCCTGCTGGTGGACTTCGCAATCACCGAGGTGGCGAGCGGTGTGGAGCGCACGAAGGCGTTGATCGAAGCCGGCCGCAAGCGCGCTCAGCCTGTGATCATGACCACAGCGGCTATGACCGCGGGCATGGTTCCTTCTGCATTGGGAGTCGGCGAAGGCGGCGCATTCCGTTCCCCCATGGCGGTCGCATTGATTGGCGGGCTGCTCGCCTCGACCTTTCTCAGCCTCGTCTTCGTGCCGGCCGCCTTTACGATCATGGACGACGTCGGCCGGATTTTAAGCAGCAAGCTTTCGCGCTTTGTCGGGCCGAAGGACGAAATCAAGCTCGACGAGATTGACCCTGCCTCACCACGCAGATCGTCTGCACCGCATTGATCGGCGCTGACCCGTCATGTACCGGCCGAGCCGATGCGTGTTCGTTGCAAGTCTATTGGCAGCTGAATTGCAGTGATCCGAGCAGTTGATTGTGTCGAAGGATCACGTGAGACGAGGGGAGGCTGAATGGCGGCGTAATCGGGCGGGCGCAAGATGAGACAATTTCGGCGGCAAAGGCGCAGCATGGCGGGGAACCAAAAATGATCCGCTGAAGGGGACGTCCGCCGATGAAACTCTCAGCAGCACTCGACACTTCTAGCACCAAGACCGCGATCTGCATCGTGACAGCCGCGACGGAACTGTCGTGTTCGAAGCCTGCTTTGCGACGGATCCTGCGATCATCTTTGAAGCGCTGGCGCCGTACCTCCCACGGCTCGACAAGGTCGACCGTGAAGCGGGCAGCGTGGCACCGTGGTTGCACCGTGAGCTCGTGTCCCGTGGCCTTCCCAGAGTCCTGTCGGAGACACGGCAGGCAGCGGCTGCGCTTGAGGCTCAGCGCAACAAGACCGATAAGAATGATGATCGAGGATTGGCGCATCTGGTGCGTGCGGGTTGGTACCGACCGGTTCATGTCAAGACCCGGGAAAGTCACAAAAGACGGCTTCTGCTCGAACACCGGCGAACGCTCAAGCGCAAGTTTATCGACATAGAGAACGAGATCAGACCGTCCCTGAAGGTGCTCGCGGGATTGCGGAAGCCCACGTGTTCGTGCGCGGAAAGCTCGTAGGGAGTCGCCGGCGCGCCGCGCGCGTTCAGATAGGCGGGGGAGCCGCAAGCGATCCAGGAGAACGTGCAAAGCCTTCGCGCCAGGTGGCCGGGCGCGCGGTCGAGGGGTCCTGAGCGAATCGCGACGTCGACGCCTTCCGCCGCGAGATCGAGAATCTCGTTGCGGAATTTGACCTCGATCTCGATCTCCGGCCGCTCCCGCAGGAACGCGGGCAGTCGCGGCAGGATGCAGGCGCGCGCGAACGAGGCGGGGGCGGTCACGCGCACCCGTCCGCCGTCGTCGCGCGCGATTTCGCCGAGCGCGGATTGGACAC
>JBARNF010000639.1:0-7041 GCA_049802835.1 Bradyrhizobium sp. | reverse complement strand
GCGCTGGCGCGGGCGCTCAGTCGCTCCGACGACTGAGCCGCTGCTACTTCACGCCGAGCAGCCGGGCGATCGGCGCCAGCAGCGACGACCGCTGCGGCCTCTGATCGATGCGGCCGGTCAACCGGTTCGCGATATCGAGAAACAGCTTCGGCGTGCGGCTCAGCCCGGAGATCTCCGCGAGCATCTGGCCGTTGTTGGCGGCGGTGCCGAACAGCTTGCAGTCGAACGGGATGACCGCGACCGGCTCGGCCTCGACCGTCTTGGCGAAGCGCTTGAGGTCGATCTCCGGCCGTTTCGGCATGCCGACCTGATTCAGGCAATACAGCGGCGGCCGGTCGTTCGGCCGCGACGATTTGAGCACGCTCAGCAGGTTCTTGGCATTGCGCAAATTGGCCAGATCGGGCTCGGCGACCACCAGGATGTCGTCGGCATTGATCAGCGCATGCCGGGTCCACGCCGACCATTGGTGCGGCACGTCGAGCACGATGCACTGCTGGGTCATGCGCAGGGTGTCGAAGATCGAGTCGAACGCCTCGGCGCCGAAATCATAGACGCGATCCAAGGTGGCGGGCGCGGCGAGCAGGTTGAGATGCTCGGTGCATTTGGCGAGCAGGCGCTCCATCAGCGCCGTATCCGGCCGGTCCGGCTGGAACACGGCGTTGGCGATGCCCTGCAGCGGATCCTGATTGTAGTCGAGGCCGGCGGTACCGAATGCCATGTCGAGGTCGATGACGACGGAATCGAGCGTCAGATCGCGCGCCATGCTCCACGCCACGTTGTGCGCGACGGTCGAGGCGCCGACGCCGCCCTTGGCGCCGACCACGGCGATGATGCGGCCGGTGATGACGGATTCCGAGGCCGAGAACAGGCTGCAGACCGAGCGGATCACGTCGAGGGTCTCGACCGGGCCGATCACGTAGTCGTTGACGCCGCGCCGCACCAGCTCGCGATAGGCGACGCCGTCGCTCATGCTGCCGATCAGCACGACGCGGGTGCCGGGATCGCAGACGCTGGCGAGATCGTCGAGGCCGCCGACGATGTCGCCGCCGGGCCTCGTCTCCAGAATGATCACGTTCGGGGTCGGCTGCGAGTGGTAGGTCTCGATCGCCCTGGGCATGCCGCCCATCTTGATCGTGATGTGCGCCTTGCCGAGGCGCCGATCCTGGCTGGCCGCCACGATCGCCGCCGAGGTCTGTTCGGTCTCGCAGAACGCCTGCACGGAGACGCGCGGGACCGGTGCGATGTGATCGTCGGCAGCCGGGCCGCTCGGTCCGGGCTGCTCATCCTGGCTCTGACGGGATGCGCTGATCATTTGCCTGTTTCGCTAAGCTTGGCCTTGTCGGATTCCGGATAGGCCACGGCCGTCGACTCGCCCTTGCGGTACTTCTCGAACAGGGCAGAGCGCCGTGGCGTGTAGGCGGCCATCTCCGCGCGCGGCTGCTCGAGATCGGCGGGATTGTCGATCATCGCGGCCAAATTGCGCTGCGTGGCGCAGCCGAAGTTCTGATAGTGCTGGTTGTTGCTATAGCCCGGATTGTTCATGTTCGGTCCGAGATCGTCCGGCCACAATCCGCAGGGACCGGCGACCGCGGCGATCCTCGGATAGCTCAGCCGGATCGTCGCCAGCAGCCGCGGGTCGTCCGGCGTATAGTGGCGCAAGCTGATGGCGCGCGAGGGAACGCCGGCCGCGGTCAGCGTGGCGTGGATCTCGCGATAGGCGTCGGCGGCCGCACGCGCGTTGGGCGTGCCTGCCGGCACCTCGGCGACGATGGCGCCGGTGCCTTCGCGCTGCCAGGAGCGGGCGAGACCGGCCACGTCGGTGCGCTGCTGATAGGTCAGGTCGCCCCGTCCATTGCCGATGAACACGACGGTCGACTGCCGGCCTTCCTCGATCGCGATCGGATGGCGCATCTTGTAGTCATCCGGGATGGTCGCGACGACCTCGCCGGTGGTAAAGTTGCAGGCGCCCAGCGTGAGTGCCAGGCCTGCGATGGCGCCGATCCGGCGCAGAGCCCGCCGGCTGTTGTCTGCTGATGATCCCGACATGATCGTTCCCCCGTGCCCCGTGATCCCGCTGTCTCAGTCGATGATGAAGCCGAAGCCGGCCGGCTGCCCCGTGGCCGCGTCGACCTTCGCGGCGATGCCGTAGAGCCTGTTCATGCGGCCGAGCAGCGCCGACTCCGCGTCGGTTGCAGGCGCAAAGCCGTCGTCCGGACGCGACAGCTCCTTCTGGGCGACGGCGCGAACCACATAGGGCGTCACCATGACCATCAGCTCGGTCTCGTTGTTCACGTAGTCCTGGCTGCGGAACAACTGTCCGAGGACCGGCAGCTGATCGATGCCGGGCAGGCCGTTGACCGCCTGCTTGGTCTGATTCTGGATCAGGCCGGCCATCGCCATCGAACCGCCGGAGGGGATCTCCAGCGTGGTCTCGGCGCGGCGGGTGCGGATCGCGGGGATCGTGACCGAGGACGTCGAGGCCGACGTCAGCGCATAGGACACCGTGATCGCGTTGTCGTTCGACAATTCCGACACTTCGGTCATCACCCGCAGGCTGATGCGGCCCTCGCCGAGCACGACCGGGGTGAAGTTGAGCGAAATGCCGAATTTCTTGTAGGTGATCGACGTGCTGCAGACGCGCGTGGTGGGATCGCAGGAGTAGCCGCCGGGAATCGGGAATTCGCCGCCGGCGACGAAGGTTGCGGATTCGCCCGAGATCGCGGTCAGGTTCGGCTCGGCCAGCGTCTTGACGACACCGGCCGTTTCCATCGCCCGCATCGTCGCCGAGACCGACGACAAGCCGCCGCCGGTGACGTTCAGGCCGTTGGTGCCGACAAGCGACTTGCCCAAGGCCGTGAACGGATTGGAGTTGTTGAAGTTCACGACGGCCGTGCCGTAGGTCATGCTGGCGCTGAGGTCGATGCCGAGCTGCTTGACGACCTCACGCCGGACTTCGGAGACGTTGACCTTCAGCATCACCTGATCGCGGCCGCGCACGACGATCGAGTTGACGACCTTGTCGGCTCCGCCGACCAGCCGCCCGGCGATCTCGCCGGCCTGCTGCGCTTCGACCGGGCTGGAGACCGATCCGGTCAGGATCACGCCGTCGCCGACGCCGTCGATCTTGACGCCGGGAATGCTCTGGCTGAGCGCCTGGCGGACGCCGTTGAGGTCGCGCTTGATCGCGATGTCGTAGGCTGCGACCTGCTGTCCTTCGGCATCGAAGAACACCACGTTGGTCTGGCCGACGGCCGCACCGATGATGTAGGCGCGCCGCGCCGAGCGGACGACGGCATTGGCGATCTTGGGATCGGCAACGAGGACGTCCTTCACGTCCTGCGGGAAGTCGACGACGACGGACTTGCCGATGCCGAGCGACAGATAACGCACCTTGGACGAGCCGGCCGAAACCACCGGCGTATCCGGCCTGTCCTCGGCAGCCTTCACCGGCGCCAGCGCCGGATTGAGTGCCAGAGCGAAGGCCGCTGAAATGGATAGCGCGCGGACGAAGTGCGTCCCCGTCCTTGCGCGTTGATGCCCACCCATCATCTTCCCCGTCCTTTCGGTCACTTCTGCGCCGTGAGCGAGCTCGTGACCCCGTAGCGAATGATCTCGATGCCGTTGCCGCGCCGCGCTTCTTTGGCGTCTTTCGCTTCGGCATTGTTCGTGTCGGTTGCGTTCACATCGGCGATGCTGCGCAGCGCCAGCGCCAGCGGACCGACCTGCCGCGCGCGCGCCAGGGCCTCGGCCTGGTCGGGCTTGAGCTCGAGCGTCACCGTCTTGCCGACGACCGTGTTCTGGCCTTCCTTTTCCTTCGGCGCCTGGTCGATCGCGAGCACGCGGACATTGGAGAGAATGATCTCGGAGCTGACGAAGTCGGGGCTGCCCGGCTTGTCCGGATTCTTGTCGCGCTTCGACAGGATGACGTCGACGCGGTCGTTCGGCAGGATGAAGCCGCCCGCGCCGGTCTCAGGCGAGATCTCGGTGGAGATCGCGCGCATGCCCGCCGGCAGGATCGCCGCCATGAAGCCGGAGCCGTCGGCCTTGACCAGCTTCTGCTCGCGAATGGGTTCGCCGATGACGAAAGGCGCGCGCGCGATGCTGCCGACGAGCTGATTTGCAGCCTCGGGCCGATCACCGCGGCGGATGAAGATGTTGCTCGCAGCTTCCGGCCAGGTCTGCCACACGAGGTCGCCCGGCTTGATCGGCTGTCCCAGTCCGATGTCGCCCTTGGCGACCAGCACGTCGACGGTCGGCAACTGCACGACCGGAGCGACCGGCGCCGGCGGCTGGCCCTCGGAGTTGCTGACCAGATAGGCCGCAACGCCGCCCGCGCCGAGAGCGATGGTTAACACCACGATGCGTGCGGTCATCATACGCGTGACTACTCTCTTACTCAGACGCCGGGGCGGCGAACAAGCCAACTAACAGGCTTCCCCGTCCTTCATGACTAAGCGGCAATGGTATAAGCGAACTTGAACGGAGCAGGCTGCAAAGGCTGCCGCGCGCACCGATTGTGCAAGTGGTGAACAGGTTGTTAGCGGGCAAATAGCGAAACGGCGCGAATGTGTTAGCTGTTTGCTCGCAGCGCGGCCTCGCGCGCAGGTAGTCGCTTGCATAATGGATTCACATCGTGAGTTGCGGCGGCGCCTCAGGTGAGACGCGCGCCACGCGTCATTTCGGGCCGGGGCGCCTCGACCGGAAACCGGAGCCCGTGGCGATGCCGTTTGCGAACGATTCCGATCAGTCGTCGTTCACCGCGACCCCCCCCCCCAAGGCCGACCGCGTGTGCCTGGGTCTGCGCTGCCAGCACGTCGGCTTGCGCGCAGCAGACCCTCCACCACGCCGCGGCGGAAGGCGCTGCGCGTCGCGCCTCCGTATTCGGACGGCTCCGTATTTTCAGGAAGCAGAAACGGGTTGAACGTACGATTCCGTTGTGCGGGAATTCTGTCCCGGGAATTCAGAGTTCCTTAGTTTTTTGCGCGCAGGGTCCGCGCATGACGACCGGCATATCTCTTTTCGACAGTTTCGATCCGAAATACACGCTTAGATTGCAACTAGCGTGTCGTACCGCTTTTGGGAGCGGGCGATGACCGGCCTGGAGGAACTGATTGTTTTGAGGGGAGGCGTGCAATGTCAGTTGCCCGATTCCTGAAGCAGCGCGCCGTCAGGATCCAGACGGTGGGATCCTACATCCTGCCGAACTGGTATGACCCGGAGGGACGGCTGCGCTCCTTCGCCTGTCGCACCACGCGCGTGTCGCCGTTTCGGGCGCTGCTCGACGTGCCCGTCGTCGGCAAGGTCGGTGACCGGCTGACCTCCTATTTCCGCGAGTTCGGCAAGTTCGAGGGCGAGATCAGCGACACCGTCCACGGCGGCTTTCTGCTCGAGCTGGAAATGACGCGTGCCGAGCGCGCCAAGCTCGCCGAGAAGCTCGTCTGGCTGGAGAAGAAGCAGAAGGATCCGACGGTTCGCGACTCGCGCAGGGATGCGCGCTTCGTGCCGAGCACGTCGCATTCGGCGCTGACGCTCGCCGACGGCAGTTACGTCCCATGCTTCGTGATCGATGCGTCGATGTCGGGGGCTGCCGTGTCGTCGGAAATCCAGCCGGAGATTGGCACGCCGCTGGCGGTCGGCAGCTGTATCGGGCGCGTCGTTCGGCATTTCTCCGACGGCTTCGCCGTCAAATTCGTCGATCAGTTGGGAAGCAGCAACGAGCTCGAGCGGCGCGTCATCACGCCGCCGCCGCGTCCGGCACGGCACAGGCTCGTCACCCATGCCGATGACCGCCCGATCGAGGCGCCCGAAGACTTCTTCATGGTCTGACTGCGGCGGCCATGTGCCGCCCGACATTTCCGGCTCGGGCCTGCGCGGTTTCGCGTATTGGGCACGACCGGGATTCGGGGCATGGGAACTGGCAGCCCTGCGCACGGTTAACGCGGTGTTAAGCGACATCGTGAAAGCTTGCGGTGCCGGGTGCGCATGCCAGGAGGACCATTGCCATGGAAGCCCAGAAGACCGCGGTGGACACCATCGTCGCCCTGACGGGTTGCGATCGCGATGCTGTCGCCGGCTTCATCCGGCGCATCTATCAGGCCGGCGTCCGCGATCCCAAGCGGCTGACCTTCAAGGGCCTCCAGGAGATGACCCGCGGCTGATGCGCCCCGGGCTTTTGGCTGACGGTGTCTTGGCAGCCGACCCTTGCTAGCCGGCCCGTGGCAGCCAGTCGGGCCGCCTGCGGCCAGGCTGTTGCAGCCCGGTCACGCCGGACGATTTTCAGCACCGGAATCCGTTCACAACCGCGCTGCGGGGGGATGCAGCCCGCCGGGCTTCCGGCTATGTTTGCATCCTGCGGCTGCATCAGATGACCGTCCTTTGGCCCGTATTGCGTGGTGAGGCGGTTCTGCGCGTGAAGCTCTGAGCAGCCGGATCATGGGACCCGGAGATGCTGAGACAGCTTTTTGCACCCCAGCTCGTTGCCCTCTACATCCTGATCGGCGCAACGATCTATGTTCACTTCCGCGGCAAGCAGCGCTTGCGCCTCGCCCGCCAACTCGGCGACCACTCGACCTATCTCGCCCCGTACAACGTGCTGATGTATGCGGGATCGGCGGTGCCCAACACGCCGGTCATCCCGGTCGAGCAGTTTCCGGAGCTGAAGACGCTGACGGAGAATTGGCAGGATATCCGCGAGGAGGCGGTGCGCCTGTTCGACGAGGGTTTTATTCGCGCCGCCGCTGGGAACAACGATTGGGGCTTCTACTCGTTCTTCAAGAGCGGCTGGAAGCGCTTCTATCTCAAATGGTACGACGACTTTCTTCCGTCGGCGCGCACGCTGTGCCCGCAGACGGTCGAGCTTCTGAACGCCATCCCGAACGTGCACGGCGCGATGTTCGCGATGCTGCCGCCCGGCGGCAAGCTCGGCTCCCACCGCGATCCCTTCGCCCGCTCGCTGCGCTATCACCTCGGCCTGGTGACGCCCAATTCGGACAAGTGCCGCATCATCGTCGACGGCGTGCCCTGCGTCTGGCGCGACGGCGA
>JBARNF010000638.1:0-5695 GCA_049802835.1 Bradyrhizobium sp. | reverse complement strand
CGAATTTCGATCGCTGGTCGGTGGCGCTGACCTACGGAAACTATGCCGCAGATCCGGCGATCGGCTATCTCGATCGGCGTGAGGGCATCCTGGGCAGCGGCTCGGTCAAGGTCGCGCCGAACTGGGTCGTGTCGGGCGCCGCGCGGTGGGACCTTGCAGCCAACAAGATCAACCAGTATGTGATCGGCGCGGGCTATGTCGACGATTGTTTCGTGCTGGCCGCAAACTATGTAACGTCCTATAATTACACGGCAGGCACCACCCCACCCGTTCTGAGCCACGCCTATATGCTCCAGATCGGACTCCGGACGCTTGCCAACTCCTCGTCGACGGGAAGTGCGGCCGGGGGCATTCAGTAGCGTGCGCTGGTCTCCGACCGGTGCTCCCTGAGGTTCCGATGGACCTTGTCAGGAGCCACCTTGTCAGGAGCCGTGGCGCCGCTTCCAATTGGATTCATTGCGAACAGCGAAGCTTGGTCATGACGATCGCGTTCCTTCCTCGCCTTCGGGCCCTGGCCATCTGCACCGTTGCGGTGCTGGTCTGGGGCGCCGGAATGATATCGGCTCAGGCCCAGAGCATCGTCGTCATGGTGAATGGCGACCCCATCACCGATTTCGACATCGAGCAGCGCATGAAGCTCGACTTCCTGAGCACGCGCAAGCAGTCGACCCGCCAGGAGGTCATCAACGAGCTGATCGACGACAGGGTGAAGATCAAGGAAGGCAAGAAGTTCGGGGTCGAGCCGAGCTCCGCCGATATCGACCAGTCGTTCGCCGGCATGGGCTCACGCATGCGCCTCAATACCGAGCAACTGACGAAATCGCTCGAGAGCCAGGGCGTGCGGCCGGAGACCCTCAAGGCCCGCATCAAGGCGGAGATCGTCTGGACCAGCCTCGTGCGCGGCCGCTACAAGGAGAAGCTCATCGTCGGCGAGAAGGATGTCGCGGCCGCAGTCGCCGCGGCCGGCGGCGATGCCGATCAGCAGGGCCAGGCCTTCGAATACAAGATGCAGCCGGTGGTCCTGATCGTGCCGAAGGGATCTCCGCAATCGACCTATGAGGCCCGCCACAAGGACGCGGAAGCGCTGCGCGGCCGCGTCCAGACCTGCCAGGAGGCCAACTCCTATTTCCGCTCGATGCAGAACGCCGCGATCAAGGAGATCGTGATCAAGACCTCCGCCGATATCCCGCCGAATTTGCGCAAGGTGCTCGACGATACGCCGATCGGCCACCTGACGCCGCCCGAGGTCACGAAGCAGGGCGTCGAGATGGTCGCGCTCTGCGCGCGCAGCCCGACCACGGTCGACACCCCGAAGAAGCGCCAGATCCGCGAGGACATGTACACGAAGAAATACGAGGCGACCTCGAAGGCGTATCTGCAGGAAGTCCGCAAGGCGGCGATGATCGAATATCGCTGATGACGAAGCCCCTCGCGCTGAGCCTGGGCGAGCCCGCAGGCATCGGACCCGACATCACCCTGCAGGCCTGGCTGCGCCGCACCGAGCTTGGACTGCCTGCCTTCTATGTGCTCGGCGATGCGACCTTCATGGCGCAGCGGGCCAAGTACCTCGATCTCCATGTTCCCGTGGCTGAGGTTCGCCCCGAGCAGGCGGCCGAAGCTTTTGCGACGGCACTGCCCGTGGTCTCCACCGGACATGCGGTCACCGCCCTGCCCGGGCGTCCCGACAGGACCAGCGCGGAAGCCGCGATCGGCTCGATCCGTCAGGCCGTGGCCGACGTCAGGGCTGGACGTGCCGCGGCCGTCGTGACCAACCCGATTGCGAAGGCCGTGCTGTACCGCGCCGGCTTCTCGCATCCCGGCCACACCGAATTTCTTGCCGAGCTCGCCGCCGACGGCGGAGCCGTCCCGCAGCCGGTCATGATGCTGTGGTCGCCTGTTCTCGCGGTGGTGCCGGTGACGATCCACGTGTCGCTGCGCGAAGCGATCGAGCAGCTCACCAGCCCGCTCATCACCTCGACGACCCGCATCGTGGCCGCTAGCCTGCGGCGCTATTTCGGCGTGCAGCGGCCGCGCATCGCGATGTCGGGCCTCAACCCGCATGCCGGCGAGGACGGCACGCTGGGCAACGAGGAAGAGACGATCATCGCACCCGCGATCGCGACGTTGCGCAATGCCGGCCTCGACGTGCGGGGGCCGCTCCCGGCCGACACGATGTTTCATGAAGCGGCGCGCAGCTCGTATGACTGCGCCGTCTGCATGTACCACGATCAGGCGCTGATCCCGATCAAGACCTTGGCGTTCGACGAGGGCGTCAACGTTACCCTCGGCCTGCCCTTCATCCGCACCTCGCCCGACCACGGCACGGCATTCGGCATCGCGGGCAAGGGCACGGCCAACCCTGCGAGCCTGATCGCGGCCCTGCAGTTGGCCGCACGCATGGCCTCAACGTCGACATGAGCGCGATCGACGACCTGCCGCCGCTGCGCGAGGTCATCCGCGAACATCAGCTGTCGGCGCGCAAGGCGCTGGGCCAGAACTTCCTGCTCGATCTCAATCTCACGACGCGGATCGCACGGGCCGCCGGTCCGCTTGAAGATGCCACCGTCGTGGAGATCGGCCCCGGCCCGGGAGGCCTGACGCGGGCCCTGCTCGCGCTCGGCGCACGTCACGTGATCGCCGTCGAGCACGACGAACGCGCGCTCCCTGCACTGCAGACGATCGCCGACCGCTATCCCGGACGGCTCGAGATCGTCTGCGCCGATGCACGCAGCTTCGATCCGCTGCCGTATCTTGGCGCGACGAAGGCGAAGATCGTCGCCAACCTGCCCTACAACATCGCGACGCATCTGCTGATCGGCTGGCTCTCCACCGAGCCGTGGCCGCCCTGGTACGACATGATGGTGCTGATGTTCCAGCGCGAGGTCGCCGAGCGCATCGTCGCCCGCGAGGACGAGGAGGCCTATGGACGGCTCGGCGTGCTCGCGAATTGGCGCTGCGAGACGAAAATCCTGTTCGACATCTCGCCGTCGGCGTTCGTGCCGCAGCCGAAGGTCACGTCGTCCGTCGTGCGCCTGGCGCCGCGGCCTGCGCCCGAGCCATGCGACCGCCGCGCACTCGAACAGGTCGCCGCGGCCGCCTTCGGACAGCGGCGCAAGATGCTGCGGCAAAGCCTCAAATCGCTGCCCGCCGATCCCGCCCGGCTGGCGGCCGCGGCCGGTGTCGATCCGACGCGCCGCGCCGAAACCATTCCGGTGTCGGGCTTTGTTGCCATGGCCCGTGAATTGACCAATAGTCGCAGCGAAGCCAGATCCTAATCAACAAGCATTTCAGGGAGATGTCTCATGGCGTTGATGCGCCGTCAGTCGTTGGTCAAGTTCGACGCGCCGCTTTGCGAAACCATCGTCGAGACGCCGAAACCTGTGGGGGCCGAGGTTCTCGTTCGCATCGAGCGCTGCGGCCTGTGCCATTCCGATCTGCACATCCAGGACGGCTATGCCGATCTCGGCGGCGGCAAGCGCCTCGACACCACCCGCGGCATGACGCTGCCATTCACGTTGGGACATGAAATCGCGGGCGTCGTCGACGAGGTCGGGCCCGATGTGCCGAAGGAGCTGATCGGAACGCGCCGCGCGGTGTTCCCATGGATCGGCTGCGGCCAGTGCCGCGACTGCGCCAATGGCGACGAGAACCTGTGCGCGAAGCAGCGCTTCCTCGGCGTCGCGATCGACGGCGGCTTCGCCACCCACGTTCTCGTGCCCGATGCGAAATACCTGCTCGAATACGACCCGCTTCCGATCAATCAGGCCGCGACCCTGATGTGCTCGGGCGTGACCGCCTATGGTGCGCTCAAGCGTCTCGTTGATCGCCCGCGGCAGCGCAACCTGCTGCTGATCGGGCTCGGCGGGGTCGGCATGATGGGTCTGTCGTTCGCACAGGCAATGTTCAAGCAGCCGATCTCGGTGGCGGATCTCTCGGCCGCCGCCCGCGACACCGCGCTGCAGAATGGCGCGGCCACAGCCTATGATCCCGCCGAGCCGGACGTGATCAAACGGATCCTGAAGGAAACCGAGGGGGGCTTCGACGAGGTCGTCGACTTCGCCGGCAACGAGAAATCGATGGCGTTTGCGGTCTCGGTCGTCGCGCGCGGCGGCAAGATCGTCGTCTCCGGACTGATGGGGGGCCAGTTCACGCTGCCGATGGTTCAATGGGTGTACAAGCGCATGACCATCGAAGGCTTCATGGTCGGCACGCTGGCCGAAGGCCACGAACTGATGCGGCTTGCCCGCGCCGGCAAGATCAAGCCGCCGCCGATGCGCGAGGAGCCGATGGGCGACGCCCAGAAGTGGATCGACGCGCTGCGCGCCGGACATGTGGTCGGACGGGTCGTTTTGAAGAACTGATGAGTTGGCGGCTTCCTGCGACATCGCGGGCGGCGGCTGTGCGTGCACCATCGCCGCCTGGTGCCCGCCGCCTGGCCCGTATTGTGCTGCGCCCTGCCCGCGGTGGAGCGCGCGAACGGCCACGCATCACTTGTCCACAAACGCAACGGTTGTCGGCACCAAGTGCAGATCGCCGAGGGTGAAAAGCGCGGAGATTTTCGCCGATGTGACCGTTTTACCGCGACATCGCGGCAGAAATCGCGACGCGATGCAGGTCCGGTTGTGGGGAAAATGCCGCACTCGGAGAGGAAAGGAACGGGCCAGAATTAATCCGGAATTGCGGCTCATTGCCACCCAACTTGTTTCCGAGAACGCGCCGTTGCGTAGCGTATCCGGAGTAATCAATGGCAGGCCGAACGGCAGGAGTTGCATTTGCCATTGCAGCCGGTATCGCTGGGACTGTCGTGATCGAGCTGCCGCGCGCCGCCATCGCCGCGGAGGAATGCCTCACCGAGCCGACCGGTGACAAGTCGGACGCGCAGCATTGGTACTATCGCTTCGATCGCGGCACTAATCGGCGCTGCTGGTATCTGAAGGATGGCAGCGGAAATTCGCGCGACATGGCGGCCCCCGCCCGCTCCGCACAACAGCCGGCTCCATGGGACTTTGCTCAGCCCACACCGCCCAAGCTGACTGCGCGACGGGCCGATGGTCCGGCCGCGCGCGCCAGCGCCGACGCCCTTGCGGAGCTGCCCCAACCTCGCCTGCGGACCGACGTCGACGTGCGAGGCACGCCGAGGCCGCAAAATCTCGCCATCACGCCAACGACGTTGACGGCGTCCGACGCCAACCTTCCGCGTAGCCTCGATGCCTCGCCCTGGCCGTCGGCCCCGCCGCAACAGGCGGAGACCACGACGAGCGACACGATGGCGGCGCCGATGGCGGACGACGGCAATGCCGAACCGGACGCCAACGCGGCTAGCGCCGCCGACGGCCAGACTGGAGTCACGTCGAAGGCGGTCAAGCCTGAAGCGCCCATCCACATGCTGATGCTCGTCGTCATCGGCGCGCTGGCGATTTCAGGCCTGCTGGCCAGCGCTCTCTACAGGCTCAGCCGGATGGGACGCGGGCGACGGCGCAACGGCAGCTGGCACGCGGCCGCGGCAAGGACGCGCCACGCGCGGATGAAGCCGCGGATCAAGGCAAAGGCACCACCGTCCGGGCTGCGCGCCGGTCGCGGCGGCAAGCCACCAGCGCCATCCCGCGCGGGGGGCGATCGCGCGTCTCAGGCGCCTTCGGCGCTCGACCTCGCGAGTGCACGTCTGCCCCCTTCAAGACCGGCGCCGGTCGAGTCC
>JBARNF010000637.1:0-1692 GCA_049802835.1 Bradyrhizobium sp. | reverse complement strand
CCTCAGGGCAATCGAGGCTTGAGTTCGCCGGCCCCTGCCGATACGGTCGGCCGCCTCCCGAAAACATCAGCAAACTCAAGATCAAGCCAGGACCGCGCGAAGGTGCCCAAAATCTACAAAATCTGTTCAGCTTCGGCGTGGCGCGAGGCGGAGCGGCTGGGCGTCTACCGCGGCAGCGCGGACGATCTGCGCGATGGATTCATCCATTTTTCGACCGCGACCCAGGTGCCGGAAACGGCGCGAAAGCACTTCTTCGGGCAGACGGCGCTGTTCCTGGTTGAGGTCGAGACCGACGCGCTGGGCGATCGGCTGCGCTGGGAGCGCTCCCGCAACGACGAGCTGTTCCCGCACCTCTATGGCGAGCTCGATGTCGGCGCGGTGACGGTCGTTCATCAGATGCATGCCCGTGCCGATGGCGGCCACGACATTCCTGGGCTCGCGCCGTGATCCGCGCCTTCGACACCCTGTCGCTGCCGCTGTTGCGCTGGCTCGACGCCGAGGATGCGCACCGGCTCGCCATCCAGGGCCTGAAACTGCTGCCGGCGATCAAGCCGCGGCCGGACGATGCCAATCTCGCCGTGCGGGCCTTCGGGTTGAACTTCCCCAATCCGGTCGGCATGGCCGCCGGCTTCGACAAGAACGCCGAGGTGCCGGACGCGCTGCTGCGGCTCGGCTTCGGCTTCGTCGAGATCGGCTCGGTGACCCCCAGGCCGCAGAGCGGCAATCCGCGGCCGCGGTTGTTTCGCCTGGAGCGCGACGAGGCGGTCATCAACCGCATGGGCTTCAACAATGACGGCGCCGAGCAGATCTTGCGGCGCCTTGCCGGGCGCGCCCATCTCGGCGGCATCGTCGGCGTCAATGTCGGCGCCAACAAGGATTCGGCCGATCGCGTCGCCGACTATGTCCGGCTGATCGAGACATTTGCACCGGTCGCGAGCTATTTCACCGTCAACATCTCCTCGCCCAACACGCCCGGCTTGCGCAATCTGCAGCAGGCCTCGCAGCTCGATGATCTCCTGGCGAAGGTTCTGGAGGCGCGCGACCGCGTGCGGCGGAAATCCGGCGATACGCCGGTGCTGCTCAAGATCGCGCCTGATCTCAGCCTTGCCGAGCTCGACGATGTCGTCCACGTCGCGCGCTCGCGTGGCGTCGACGGCATGATCGTGTCCAATACGACGCTCGCCCGCCCCGGCAGCCTGCGTGAGCAACTGCGCGCCAAGGAGCAGGGCGGCCTCTCGGGCCGCCCCCTGTTCAGGCTGTCGACGCGCATGGTGGCCGAGACCTTCGTGCGCGTCGAAGGCGCGTTTCCGCTCGTCGGCGTCGGCGGCATCGACACCGGCGGCGCCGCGCTGACCAAGATCCGCGCCGGCGCCAGCCTGATCCAGCTCTATTCGTCGCTGGTCTACAAGGGGCTGGGGCTGGTCGAGAGCATCAAGGCCGATCTGACCTCGACCCTGCTGCGGACCGGGCGCGAGCAGCTCTCGGAGATCGTCGGCGCCGATGCGGCAACGATCACCGCCGAGGATTGGCCGGTTTAATCCTACTGCGTCACAAGAGCCGGGCGATTTCGATTTCCGCGGTCATTCCGGGGCAATCGTCAATGCGAAGGCGCGAAGCGGCTGCGCGTTGACGATTGAACCCGGAATCTCGAGATTGTTAGGAATGGACGCAAGACAATCTCGAGATTCCGGG
>JBARNF010000636.1:0-1898 GCA_049802835.1 Bradyrhizobium sp. | reverse complement strand
CCCCGGCGCAGCCGACACCTGCTCCGTCGTCGGCGATTGCCAATGCGGCGCCGACCGCCCCGGTCGTTCCCGCGGTCCCTGCTCCGGCCGCGCCTGCGCCGGACGCGTTCGCCGACGACCCCGTCATCAAGGGCCTCAACGACAAGCTCGCCAAGAATCCGGACGACGCCGGCGCACTCTACCGGCGCGGCCAGGTCTATGCCAGCAAGGGCGCCTATGCGCTCGCGATCCGCGATTTCGACGACACCATCCGGATCAATCCGAAGGACGTCGAGGCGCTCAACAACCGCTGCTGGGCCCGCACCGTGGCCGGCGATCTGCAGGCCGCGCTGCGCGACTGCAACGAGGCGCTCAGGCTGCGGCCCAATTTCGTCGATGCGCTCGACAGCCGCGGCCTGGTCAACCTCAAGAGCGGCGCGACCAAGAACGCGATCGCCGATTTCGATGCGGCGCTGAAGATCAATCCGCGGCTGACATCATCATTGTACGGACGCGGGCTGGCCAAGCAGCGCAACGGCGCCGCGCAGGAGGGCGCGCTCGACATCGCCAATGCCAAGGCGATGGACCCCAACATCGCCCGCGAATTCGAAGGCTACGGCGTCCGCTGATTTCTTGCGTGCCACAGCCGGTCTGCTCGAACCATGCAGCAGGCCGGACCGACATATCAGCGAACAGCCGGGAGTCGCGAGCGAGCCTTCGTGGCGGGACGGCAGACGAGTTTCGCGTGAGAAGGGATTGGCAATGACCGCATCAATGACGCATTCGACCAGAGCCGCCGGCCTGACCGGTCTGCTGGTGGCCGCCGCGCTGGGCGCCGCCGCAATGCTGAGCGTCACGCAGGCCTTTGCGGCCGAAGACGTGACCGAGGATCAGATCGTCCGGGCGCTGGCCGGGCCGAGGAAGCCGCTGACGCGGGGGCTGTCGATGGCGCCGCCCACCGAGACGGCGCCCGCCGTGCCGCCGGAGCAGGACAAGTTCCTGCAAAGCATTCGCGGCCGCTCGACGCGCTCGCTGTCGACGGCGGAGCGCGAGGAGATCGCGACCATCGCCAAGGCCAAGCCGAACATCGATCTCGAAATCACCTTCGACTACAATTCCGCCAACATCAGCCAGAAGTCGCTGCCGTCGGTGCAGGCGCTCGGCCGGGCGTTGACGAGCCCCGATCTGAAGGGATCGACCTTCGTCGTCGCCGGTCATACCGACGCGGCCGGCGGCGAGGGCTACAATCAGGACCTGTCGGAGCGGCGCGCCGATTCGATCAAGCGCTTTCTGGTCGACAAGTTCGGCATTGCCGGCGCCGATCTGGTCACGGTGGGCTACGGCAAGAGCAAGCTGAAGGATCCCGGCCAGCCGCTCGCGGAAGTGAACCGCCGCGTGCAGGTCGTCAACATGCAGAGCAAGACTGCAGCCGCGCAGTAGCTTACGTGTCTGCACAAGCGCCGTCGGGGGTCGCGTGGCCAGAGATCGAGCTGATCAGATGCGTCCCGCAGGCTTGCGGGACGTATCGTCATGTCGGATCGTCGCGCGCCATGGTCGCGTCAGTGCCTGGTCCATCGTGAAACCGCAGTTCGAGCCGTCCGGATCGTTTCCCCGATGAAGCTGCCAAAATCCCTCAAACCCGCCGCCGGCGCGGTGGCCTTCGTGGCCCTGTTCGCCGGCTATTACTGGTACGAGCACCGCCCGCATCCAGCCGCCGAGGAGCCGCGCATGCAGGCGCAGGTGCTGGTGACCAAGGCGGTCCAGGCCTGCTTCTCGGATCTGGTCCGCGTCACCGGCTTCGTCGTTCCCCGCCGCGAGGCGGTGGTCGGCGCCGATCAGGAGGGATCGCGGGTCACCGACGTGCTGGTGAAGGAAGGGGACACGGTCAGCGACAACCAGGAGCTCGCGCGGCTCACGCC
>JBARNF010000635.1:0-7824 GCA_049802835.1 Bradyrhizobium sp. | reverse complement strand
GAGGATTCGTCGACGCGGCGGCCGACCTGGCTGACGATGCGCTGGCAGATGTTGAGGAGCTGCTGGTTGTCGCGGAAGCGGATGCCGGTGCGCTGAATCTTGCCCGCGACTTCGATGAAGACGGTGCCGGCGCCGTTGACCATGATGTCGGCGATGTCGTCACGCGACAACAGCGGTTCGAGCGGCCCGTAGCCGAGCACGTCGTTGCAGATATCGTCGAGCAGCTCTTCCTGCTCGGCGATCGACATCACGATGTTCTTGATCGCGATGATCTCGTTGACGATATCGCGGATTTCCTCGCGCGCCGATTCGCCGTCGAGTTTGGCGAGCTGGGCAAGGTCGATCGCCTCGATCAGGGCGCCGAAGATCGTTGCCTTGACCTGATAGTAGTTGTCCGATCGCCGCGTCTCGACGACCGGCGGCGGGGGCGGAGGAGCCTGCCGGGCCGGAGCGAGAGGGGGCGATGACACGGCCGGTGCGGCCGTGCGCGGTGCGGCCGGAGCCGGTTCAGGCGCGGGGGCGACCGGCCTGAGAGCCCTGGTATCGTTGTCCAATCCGCTACGCTTACCAAACACGACTTAGAACTCCACGGGCTTACTTCGCCCTCAGTTTGTCCAGCAGGGGCGACAGGAAGGAGCCTTTCGGCTTCTTGGTCTCGCTGCGGCCGGTGAGCCGCTGCGCGATCTGCAGAAACATCTCTGTCGTCCGATGACTGGGAGACATCTCTGCGATCATCTGGCCATTGTTCGCAGCCGCGCCGAAGATCTGCGGCTCGAACGGGATCGTCACGATCGGCGGGCTTTCGATAGCCTTGGCGAATTCGCTTGCGTTGATCTCCGGCCGTTTGGGTACGCCGACCTGGTTCAGGCAGTACAGCGGCATGCGATCGTTCGGCCGTGCGGCCTTCAGAAGGTCGAATATGTTCTTGGTGTTGCGCAGTGAAGCGAGATCCGGTGCGGCAACGATCAGGATGTCGTCTGCGCCGATCAGCGCGCGTTTGGTCCAGCCCGTCCATTGATGGGGAACGTCGAGCACGATGCAAGGCATCGACGCCCGCAGCGTGTCGAAGATCGCGTCGAAGGCTTCGGCGCCGAAATCGTAGACCCTGTCGAGTGTCGCCGGCGCTGCCAGGAGACTCAAATGGTCGGTGCACTTCGACAGCAGCCTGTCGACGAAGGCAATGTCGATGCGATCGGGCGAGAACACGGCGTCAGCAATGCCCTGCGCGGGATCCTGATTATAGTCGAGACCGGCCGTGCCGAAGGCGAGATCGAGGTCCGCCACAACCGAGTCCATCGAGAGATCCCGCGCGATCGCCCAGGCGATGTTGTGGGCGAGGGTCGACGCTCCGACGCCGCCCTTGGCGCCGACGACGGCGATGATGCGGCCGACGGCCTTGGCTTCCGGCGCCGAGAACAGGTTGCAGATCGATCGGACGACGTCGATCGGTGTGACCGGGGACAGCACATAATCGCTGACGCCACGCCGCACGAGCTCGCGATAGAGCGTGACGTCGTTGACGCGGCCGATTACGACGACACGCGTGCCAGGGTCGCAGACCGTCGCGAGCTGATCGAGGCCTGCCAGGATGTCTGTGCGGGAGTCGGTCTCCAGGATGATCACGTTGGGCGTCGGCGCCGAACGATAGGCCTCGATGGCCGCCGCCATGCCGCCCATCTGGACCTTCAGATGCGCCTTGCCCAGGCGCCGGTCCTCGCCCGCGGCCTGGACCGTGGCCGCGGTCTCTACCGTCTCGCAGAACGCCTGCACCGACACGCGCGGGGCCGGCGCGATATGATCGTCGGCCGGCGGCGGCACGACGTCAGGCTGCTCCTCTTGGGTCTGTCGGGCGTAGCTGATCATTTGCCTGTGTCGCTGAGTTTGGCCTTGTCGGCTTCGGGATAGGTGATCGCGGTTGACGTTCCCTTGCGGTATTTGTCGAAGAATGCCGTGCGCCGGGTGGTATAGGACGGGGTTTCAGAACGCGGCTGCACGAGATCGGCAGGATTGTCGACCATGGCAGCCATGTTGCGCTGATAGGCGCAGCCGTAATTCCAGTCAGGCTTGTTGTCGAACCAGTTCTTGTTCTTGATCGAGGGCCCGAGATCGTCCGGCCAGATGCCGCAGGGACCCGCCGTCGCCGAGAGCTTCGGATAGCTCAGCCGGATCGCGGCCATCTGGCGCGGATCCTTCGGCTGATAGTTCCGGATGGCGAGGCCGTGCGGCGGGACACCGGCTGCCGCGAGCAGGGACTGGATTTCCCTTATGGAATCGCCCGCCGCACGCGCGTTGGGCGTTCCGGTCGGCACGTCCGCACTGATGGCGCCGGTGCCCTGGCGCAGCCAGCTCTGTGCCAGCCCCATCACGTCTGCGCGCTGGTCGGCGGTCAGGCCGCCGCGGCCCTGTCCGACGAACACGATGAGAGAATCGGGGGCCTCCTGGACCGCAATGGGGTGACGCAGCCGATAATCGTCCGGGATACTGGCGGTCGTGGCCGCGTCCCTCCCGTGATTGCAGGCGCCGAGCAGGGCTGCGGCTCCTGCCAGAGCGGCGGCAAGCGGCAGGCGGCGGTGTAGAGCGGGGCGGAATTTCGTCGTCATCGGTGCAAGTCCTTGTCCCGGCTCAGTCCGTGATGAAGCCATAGGTGCCGCGATAGCTGCGCCCGGGCTCGACCCGGCCGGGCACGCCGTAGATGCGGTTGATGCTGCCCAGCAGATCGGCCTGCGGGTCGGACGCCGCCGCAAAGCCGTCGTCCGGGCGGGAAAGATCCTTCTGCGCAACGGCGCGTACGACGAACGGGGTCACCAGCACCATCAGCTCGGTCTGATTGTTGACGTAGTCACGGCTGCGGAACAGCGCGCCCAGGACCGGCAGCTGCATCAGGCCGGGCATGCCGCTGATCGCCAGCTTGGTCTGCTGCTGGATCAGGCCGGCCATCGCCATCGCGCCGCCGGAGGGGATTTCCAGCGTGGTCTCGGCACGCCGGGTCTTGATCGAAGGAACCGTCAGCGAGTTGACGGTGGACGAACTGACCGCCTGCGACAGGGTGATCGCATTCTCGTTGGAGAGCTCCGAGACCTCGGTCATCACCCGCAGCGAAATGCGACCTTCGCTGAGCACGATGGGCGTGAAGTTGAGCGAGATGCCGAACTTCTTGAAGCTGATCTGGGTCGTACAGACATGGGTCGTGGGGTCGCACGAATAGCCGGCGGGAACGGGGAACTCGCCGCCGGCGATGAACGTCGCCGACTCGCCTGAAATCGCCGTCAGGTTGGGCTCGGCGAGGGTCCGGATCACGCCCGCGTTCTCCATCGCCCGCAACGTCGCCTGCACCGACGGCGTCGATCCGAACGCCGCGCTGATGGCATTGTTGGAGACGAGGTTGCTGCCGTAGGCGGTGAACGGATTGGAGTTCGCGAATTTGACGACGGCCGTGCCGTAATTGAGCTGGCCGGAGAGATCGATACCGAGCTGCTTGACGATCGAGCGCTGCACCTCGGCGACCGTTACTTTCAGCATGACCTGGTCGCGGCCGCGGACCGTGATCGAGTTGACGACCTTGTCGGCGCCGCCGGCGAGGCGTGCGGCAAGTTCGCCGGCCTGCTGGGCCTCGATCTGGCTCGACGCCGAGCCGGTCAGTACGACGCCATCGCCGATGCCTTCGATCTGGATCTCGGCGTTCGGCAACAACTGCTTCAACGCGGCGCGCGCGCCGTTGAGATCGCGCTTGACCGCGATGTCATAGGCCATGATCTGCTGGCCCTGCGCGTCGAAGAACACGATGTTGGTCTGGCCGACGGCAGCGCCGATGATGTAGGCGCGCTGCGACGAGCGAACGACCGCATTGGCGATCTTCGGATCGGCGACGAGAACGTCCTTGATGTCGCGCGGCAGATCGATCACGACCGACTTGCCGATCCCGAGCGCGAGGAAGCGGGCATTGATCTGGCCGTCGGCCGTCGCGGCGGCGGCCGCCGGCCGGTAGTCCGCCGCAATGACAGGCGCCAGGGCCGGATTGAGAGTCAGCGCAGCGGCGGCCGAAAACGACAGCGCGCGGACCAGCAGGGTCCGCATCTTCCGCTGATTTTCGCTGCATGTCATCGTGATAGTCCTCATGGTCACTTCTGTGTCGTCATCGTGCTGGGAATGCCGAAGCGGATGACGGCGACGCTGTCGCTGCGCTTGCGGTTTCGGTCATCGGAGCGGTTCTCGGCCACGTTCACGTCGGCGATGCTGCGGAGCGCGAGCGACAGCGTTCCGGTCTGGCGCGCGCGCGCCAGCGTCTCTGCCTGTTCAGGTTTCAGCTCCAGCGTGACCGTCTTGCCGACGACGGTGTTCTGGCCATCCTTTTCCTTCGGCGCCTGGTCGATCGCCAACACGCGAATGTTCGCCAGAATGATGTCCGAGCTGACGACATCGCCAGCATTGGGCTGATCCGGATTGCGCTCGCGCTTGGACAGGATCACGTCGACGCGGTCATTCGGCAGGATGAAGCCGCCGGCGCCGGTCTCCGGCGAAATCTCGGTCGAAACGGCGCGCATGCCCGCGGGAAGGATCGCGGCCATGAAGCCCGAGCCGTCGGCTTTGACGAGCTTCTGTTCGCGAATGGGCTCGCCGGCAATGAACGGCGCCCGTGCGATGTTGCCGGTGATCTGGGTCTGGCCTTCGGGCCGCTCGTTGCGCCGGATGAAGCTGGAGCTGGCCGTGGACGCCGGCCAGCTCTGCCATTGCAGATCGTCGGGCTTGAGCGATTGGCCGAGGCCGATATCGGACTTGGCGACGAGAACGTCGACGGTCTGTATCTGCGGCGCCGGTGCGGCAACCTGTGCCGGCCGGTCGTCGGACCCGCTCGCGAGATATGCGGCCACGCCGCCAGCGCCCACAGCGATGGTCAGAACCACAATGCGTGCGGTATTCATACGCTTCACTTTCCACATAACGCCGCGACGCTTCCGCCGCCGTGATGGGAGTTGAGCAGTTATTCGTCAAAGCATGGTTAATGAGGCGTATCTAAATCGCCTTAACACCGCGTTCACACGGTGTGGTCAGGGCATCGCGAAACGTGCAGCGTCGATCGCCTTCACCCAATCGGTCTCGGGATAGATCATCAACGCGCCCAGTGCGAGCGCGATTCCGTAGGGAATGCCGCTGTCCTTGGCATGCAGGCGCGCGAGCCAGGGCTGCCCCGCCAGCATGTAGGGCAGCGGCCATTGCCGGAACTGCATGAGCGCGAGGGTGAGGATGCCGCCGAAGATCGACGCGTACAGCAGATAGTTCATCAGGTGCGCGAAGCCGAACCACAGGGCCGCCGCGGACGCGACCTTGGCGTCGCCGCCGCCGATCCATCCGAATGCAAAGCACGCGAAGGCGATCACCAGCAGGACAGCGCCCGCACCGAGATGGGACAACACGTCCGGCATGCTCATGCCGCTCAGCGGCGCCATGACCAGGAAGCCGGCAACGAGGGCCAGCGACACCCGGTTCGAGATGGTCATCGTGAAGAGATCGCTCGCTGCGGCGAATGCCATCAGGGCCGGAAACAGCAGCAGGCGCGCGAGATCGAGGGGCATGGGCTCTGGACGGCATGGCGCGGCGCGGGATGCGCCGTCGCCCGAATCTAGCGGCAAGAAATAAACGATCGGGAAACAGGCGCTGAAGCCTCGCGCCTTGTCGCTGCCTCACCAGATGCTGACGATCCGCAGCGCGAGAGCGAGGATGGACAGTCCGAGAGCGAGGCACACCCAATGCATCGTGGCATCGGCCTGCGTGAGCGGAGGGCTGGAGGCGACTAGGGGTGCAACGTGGTTACGCATCACTGAACGCCGCTGGACTGAATGTCGAAATGATAAAGGCCCCGGATATCCGGGGCCTTCTTTGCTCGGCGTGACGGCCGCTTACTTCAGCGAGGTGTTGATCGCGCCGAACTTGGAGCTCAGGCTGGAGCCGAGACCGTTCACCGCGGCAATGATCGCGAGCGAGATGCCGGCAGCGATCAGGCCGTATTCGATGGCGGTCGCGCCGGATTCATCCTTCACGAAGCGAGCAAGAAGATTCTTCATAGGGTAACTCCATGTACACGTGGCTGGTCGAACAGAATCTGGTCGTTGCGGCGTTCTCAGCACCGTGACCATACGGCGACCCTAGGGGGCAGGAATTTCGGCGTAGTTAATTCGGTCGACGAAACATGGCGACAAGTGGCTGTTCTTGCTCAGAGTAAATTTCCGATGAAGCGCGCGAGAAAGAATTGAAACAGAAAGCCGCAGCCGTTTCATCGCGATGCGAACTGGCGAGCCGGTGCCTTCGTTCCACGCGATGCGCTAGTCTCGAGTCTTACGTGTCGCCGACCGCAGCGGTTCACGTTGAAGCGGTTCACGGCTCCTTAAGCGCGGAGGAGTACGCCTCGGCAAAGTTCATGAGATGAGGCACGTTATGTCCGGTCTGCCGTGGGAAGTCGCGCTGATGCTCGGCCAAACCATCGAGAAGGTGCTGCCGATCACCCTGATGCTGGCGGTCGTGTTCTCGGTGCTCAGCCATTTCTGGGCGTGCAATCCCGGCAAGCCCTGGTGGCAGAAGCGCGAGCTCGTCACCGATATGGTGTACTGGTTCTTCGTGCCGGTGTTCGCGCGCGTGCTCCGCATCGGGTTGCTGGTGCTCGGAGCCGGTGTTCTCTTCAAGATCCATGACGCGGACGAGCTGATCGCCTTCTACGACAACGGCCACGGGCCGCTGGCGCAGTTGCCGGAATGGCTGCAGGGCCTGCTGTTTCTCGTGCTCTCCGACTTCCTGCTGTATTGGACCCATCGCCTGTTCCACGGCGGCGAGTTCTGGAAGTACCACGCCGTTCACCACTCCTCCGAGGAGCTCGATTGGATCTCGGCTGCGCGCTTTCATCCGATCAACCTGATCCTCGGCACTATTGCGGTCGACGTGATCCTCCTGATGGCGGGGATCTCGCCCAATGTGATGATCTGGGTTGGGCCGTTCACGACGTTCCACTCGGCCTTCGTGCATGCCAATCTGAGTTGGACTCTCGGACCGCTCAAATACGTGCTGGCCACGCCCGTCTTCCATCGCTGGCATCACACACCGCTGGATGAGGGCGGCAATACCAATTTTGCTGGCACGTTCCCGGTCTGGGACATCCTGTTCGGGACGTTCCGGATGCCGGAAGGGCAGCTGCCCGCGACCTACGGCAAGGATGAGGCGACGATGCCGGGCGAATTCGCCGGCCAGCTCGCGTTTCCGTTTCGCCGCTGACGGACTTTCTTTGCGGCCGCTGGGGGCAAGTCCGCAGTGTTTGCAGATCGTTCACCAATTGGGCGCAGATTTGTCGCGTCGGGCGCCGTCACCGCTGCGTATCGCTTGAGACGGCTTGTAGATGTCCCGGGGTTCTTGAATGTCGTTCAGTGTGTCTTGCCGTCCCTGTCTTTCGTTCGCATTGCGCGCCGTCGTGGCCGTGACCTTGCTTTGGCCAGCCGTCGCGTCGGCCGATCCTGATCCTGCGATCGCCGTCAATGTCGACCAGGCGAAGCTGGTCAAACTGCCGGATAGGGTCGCGACCCTGGTCGTCGGCAACCCGATGATCGCCGACGTGACCCTGCAGAGCGGAGGCATCATCGTCGTCACCGGCAAGAGCTACGGCGCCACGAACTTCATCGCGATGGATCGTGGCGGCCAGGTGCTGATCGACCGTCAGATTCAGGTCGCTGGACCGACCGACCGGCTGGTCACGGTATACCGCGGCGTCGACCGCGAGACCTACAGCTGCATGCCGGTCTGCCAGCGCCGCGTGACGCTGGGCGACGGCGACAGCTACTTCAACTC
>JBARNF010000634.1:0-1983 GCA_049802835.1 Bradyrhizobium sp. | reverse complement strand
TATCGCGGCGAGGGCATCCAGCACATCGCCTGCGGCGCCCGCGACATCTACGCCACCGTGGAAGGTTTGCGCGACGCCGGCCTGCCGTTCATGCCGTCACCGCCTGACACCTATTTCGCGCGCATCGCGGCCCGGCTGCCGGGGCATGGCGAAGACGTCACGCGGCTACAGACGAACGGCATCCTGATCGACGGCGAGGGCGTGGTCGATGGCGGACACACCAAGGTGCTCTTACAGATCTTCTCGGCCAACGCGATCGGCCCGATCTTCTTCGAGTTCATCCAGCGCAAGGGCGACGACGGCTTTGGCGAGGGCAATTTCAAGGCGCTGTTCGAGTCGATCGAGGAGGATCAGATCCGCCGCGGCGTGCTGAAGGTGGAGGCGGCGGAGTAAACCAAGCAGAGGTCGTCATTGCGAGGAGCAATGCGACGAAGCAATCCAGACTTCCGTCGGCGCCCTGGATTGCGTCGCTTGCGCTCGCAATGACGGCGTGATTGGAGGCAGGACGTCGCCAAACAAACACTGTCGTCCCGGGCAAGCCTGACGACGCGCCAGCGGCGGCGGGCGCCGACCCGGGACCCGTTACCGCGTGATCTCTCGGTAGGGCATAGTCGCAGACAATCTTCATCAAGCGACCGACGGTGGTTATGGGTCCGCGCGCCGCGCGCGCAATTGCGCGCTAGGCGGGGACGACACCGAGTTTGAGGCGGCGGCGCCGGTCTGCCGCGCTACTGTTCTGTCGTGCTGCTGTTCTGTCGCGCTGCCCTCGCCTACCTCTCCGTCTTCCACGCACTCACCACGGCCCCGATCTCCACCACCTCCGGCTCGCGGATATTCGACGGCGTACGCGAGAAGCGCGGAGCCGGGGCCGGCTGCGTCACGCCGTGGCGCTCGACGAACACGCCGCGCGCCGCCATGTGCGCATGCTTCGGCGCTTCCGACATCGTGAGCACCGGCGCGAAGCAGATGTCGGTGCCTTCCATGATCGCGCACCATTCCTCGCGCGTCTTGCTCTTGAACACGGCGATCAGCTTCTCCTTCAGCGCCGGCCAGGCGCGCGGATCCATCTGCGCGTCGAAGGCGGGATCGGAGAGATCGGCATGCTGGCGCAGCAGCGCGTAGAACTGAGGCTCGATCGAGCCGATCGAGATGAAGTGGCCGCAGGCGCATTCGTAGACGCCATAGAAGTGCGCGCCGCCGTCGAGGAAGTTGCGCTCGCGCCCTTCGGTCCAGCGGCCCATCGCGGTGAGATCGAAGAACATCGCCAGCAGCGAGGCCGCGCCGTCGCACATCGCAGTGTCCACCACCTGGCCCCTGCCGGACTTAGATGCCTCCAGCAATGCGGCGAGCACGCCGACCACGAGATAGAGCGCGCCGCCGCCGAAATCGCCGACCAGATTGAGCGGCGGCACCGGCCGCTCTTTCGGTCCGATCGCCGCCAGCGCGCCAGTGATCGAGATGTAGTTGATGTCGTGACCGGCGGCTTGCGCCAGCGGTCCTTCCTGGCCCCACCCGGTCATGCGGCCGTAGACGAGTCTTGGATTGCGCGCCAGCACCACATCAGGACCGAGGCCGAGGCGCTCCATAACGCCCGGTCGAAAACCTTCGATGAGGGCATCGGCGCCGGCGAGCAGGTCGAGCACCTCGGCGATCACAGCCTTGTCCTTGAGGTCGAGCTCGATGACCTTGCGGCTGCGGCCGGCGACCGACTTCATGGTCTTGCGCGCCCCGACGCGATCGAGCGTCACCACCTCCGCGCCCATGTCGGCAAGCAGCATGCAGGCGAACGGACCCGGTCCGATGCCGGCGAACTCGACGATGCGGAAACCTGCGAGCGGGCCGGTGGCGCGGGTCTCGGTCTGCGGTGAGGTCTTGTCGAGCACGTTGTCCTGTCCTGCGGTGCTTCGGCGCGCGATGAGGTCGATTGGACGAAGACGGTTGCCGCAACCTTCACCCTCCCCTGGAGGGGGAGGGTCGATCGCG
>JBARNF010000633.1:0-21983 GCA_049802835.1 Bradyrhizobium sp. | reverse complement strand
GCTCGTGGTGGCGCCGAGCCTCGCGGCCGCGGCTGAGCACATGCCGGTTCCGGCGTAATCCATCCGAGCGGAGGGGCCGCCCCTATTCCGGCGTATGGCAGACCGCCTCGACGTTGTTGCCGTCGGCGTCGCGCACGAAGGCGCCGTAATAGTTCTCGTGATAATGCGGCCGCAGCCCGGGCGCGCCGTTGTCGCGGCCACCCGCCGCAATCGCCGCCTGATAGAACGCATCGACCGTGGCGCGGTCCTTGGCGTGGAACGCAACATGCGTCGACGTCGCGGCCGTGCCGCCGGTGCCGATCCAGAAATCCGGACGGCCGTCGCCGAAGCCGGCGTGATCGCCATGTCCACCGGTCTGCGCGTTGGTGATCTCCATCATCAGGACATAGCCCAACGGCGCGAGAGCCGCAGCATAGAAAGACTTGGCGCGGGTGAAGTCGGAGACGGGAAAGCCGACGTGGTCGAGCATGGCGGTCATCCTATGATCGTGAGTTGCAGACTTATAGGCCGGCCCCGCCACGCCCGCAACGGAACGCGCATGCGTCATGACGGCATCATCACGACTCGGTGGCGGAGGCGCAGCGAGATCACCTTGCGGTTCCCCGCTCGCCCCTCGGCGCGCGGTGCTGTCCCCGTGCACATGCTTTGCGCTAACGTTCGCGGGGAAACGGAGTTGGTGTCATGGGACACGAGATCGCACCGCGCATGCGGATCACCATGCAAGGCGCGGCGTTGCTGGCCGCAGCGCTCCTCGGCCTGACGGCGCCAATGTCTCTGCGCGCCCTCGCGCTCGCCACTCTCGCGCCGGCGCTGCTGACGCCGATGGTGCTGCGCTTCGTCGAGACGCGCTTCCTGCCCGTGCTCGTAGCGGACTATCTCGCCGTGCATCTGCTCGTCTATGGGGTGCTGTCGCTGGTGCTGCTGCGCCTGCAGGGTGTTCGCTTCGGCCGCCTCGCCTGGTTCGCGGCGCTGGCGCTGGCCGCTTATGGCATCTTCGGACTCGGCGGCGCGCTCGACCGCTACGTCGCGTCGTTCATGCCGATCGCAGCGCGCGTGCCGATCATCGCCGCGATCGCGATCGGCGCCGTGCCCTACATGCTGGCGGACAGCATCGCCAACCAAGGCGGCCGCGCCGCGCTCTGGCGCACATTGTGGATACGGACAGCGTTCCTGGCGTCGCTCGGCGGCGCGGTCGCGCTCGATTTCAAGCGGCTGTTCTTCCTGCTCATCATCATCCCGGTGATCGTGCTGTTCTTCATCGTGTTCGGACTGATCGGCGGCTACGTCGGCCGCAGGACCGGCTCGCCGACGGCGACCGGCATCGGGCTCGGCCTGATCCTGGCGTGGTCGCTCGGCGTCTCGTTCCCGATGTTCCTGCCGGGGTAGCGCTCGGTTCCGCGGTTCGCAAACGAACGCGCTGCGCTATGATCCGAGCTTCGGATAAGGGAGTACTCGCTCCGCGGGTCAGACCGCGCGGCGCCCGGTCTCAGACCCGACACGTCTCGATCACGTCCCCATGGAGCATTCATGGCGAAACACCGCATCTACACGACGAGCTTCGCAAGCGTCTACCGGCTCTACATCGCCAAGGCCGAGAAGAAGGGCCGCACGAAGGCGGAGATCGATCAGATCATCCGCTGGCTGACGGGCTATGGTCGGACGGAGCTCGACACGCAGATCGAACAACGGACGGACTTTGAAACCTTCTTCGCACAGGCGCCTGCCATGAATCCGGCGCGCGCCTTGATCAAGGGCGTGATCTGCGGCGTCCGCGTGGAGGATGTCGAGGAGCCGACGATGCGTGAGATCCGCTACCTGGACAAACTGGTCGATGAGCTGGCGCGGGGAAAAGCAATGGACAAGATCCTGCGGCGGCCATGATCGGCGGCCTGCAGGTGCCACCCATCGTCACGATCGATCCGCCGCCAGAAGCATCCGCGCCGTCTGCAGGCCGCTCGCGAGCGCGGCTTCGACCGTGCCCATGTCGCGCCCGCGATACAGCGCCTCGCCGGAGATCAGCACCGGACCACCGTCCCAGCGCGTGAGCTCATCCTGCGCCCGGCGCGTATCGAGCGTCGCGTAGGAATAGGCGCCGCGCGCGAATCGATCATTCGCCCAGTCGGTCGCGTGCGACGCGACGAGCCAGGACCTGAGGACGTCGACGGGCCTGCCGAAGATGTCAGCCAGTGCAGAAAGCCCTCTTCCGATCAGCTCGCGCTCGTCGAGCGCCGCAAACGCGCCGGTCGGAGGGCCAGCGAGCCAGCCGGTCAGCACGGCATGATCGCTCGGATGCTGCGTCCACCACACCGGCACCGCCGCATCGGACAGCACGAACAGCATGTCGTCGCGGTCCCGCGCGCTCGTCTCGATCCACCAGCGATGCTCGAAGCGCAGCAGCAGCTTGATGACGTTGCCGAAGCCGATATCGGCGGTCGCCGCGACCTGCCCCGTCATTGCGGGCGGCAGCGCCATGGTCTGCAGCAGCGGCAGCGGCACGGTCAGAATGACGACGTCGCCGCGATGGGTGCGGCCATCGGCGCAGCGGACGAGCGCGCCATCGTCAGCACTCTCGATCGCGGTGACGACGGATTGAAACGCAAACGTGACGCCATGCGTCCGGCACTCCGCCGCGAGGTGATCGATCAGCGCGCCATAACCGCCGACGATGCGCGCCTGCGCGCCGCGGTCGCCGCCCATCCATTCGTCGCGCAGCGCGACCACGCTGGCGCGATCGGGATCGGCGGCATCATAGCCCTGCACCATCCCGAGCACGGATTCGCGCAAGGCGGCGAATTCGGGGCCACTGAAATGACGGTCGAGCAGCGCCGTGACCGTCATGTCCTTGTCGAGATTTGCCAGCACGTCATGCAGCCGGCCCATCTGCCGATCGGCGGGATCATCGCGCGAGAACGCGCCGTGCTCGACGTGCCAGCGCGCGCCCTCGATCGGCTGCGCTGACAGTCCGGCCTCGGCCAACAGCCGATACGTGACCGGCGCCTCGCCATGGATGAACTCGGCGCCGGCGTCGGCCCTATATCCGAAGTCACGCTCCGGCAACGGATGGATGCGGCCGCCGCAGCGATCGCGCGCCTCCAGCAGCGTGACCTTCCTTCCGGCACGCGCGAGCTCGCGTGCGGCCATCAGGCCGGCCGCTCCGGCACCGATGACCATGACATGATCGCGCGGCCGCTCAGCCATGGCTTGCCTGCGCGGCAGTCACGTCCGCATTGGTGATGCGATAGCGCAGCCACAGCGCGCCGCCCTCCAGCCCCTTGCTGCTTTCGAGCGTCATCGCGGTGACCGGCGCGCGCTGGTCGGAACAGGCTTCGGGTGAATCGAATACGCTGGGTGCGCCCTTGGCGCCGTCGACCACGGGACACAGAACGAGGTTGAACTCGTCGACGAGACCGGCGCGCAGGAAGGCGCCGTTGGCGCCGCCGCCGCCTTCGAGCAACAGCCGCTTCACCCCGAGCTCCTGCGCGAGGATGTCGAGCACGCGCGCGAGATCGAGCCTGGTTTCGCCGGCGAAGATGTAGGACACGCCCTCGCTGCGCAACCCTGCGAGATGGGCGTCGGACACCGCCTCGGCGAGCACGACGACGATCGGATCGCCGCCGATGTCGGACCGGCCCCAGCAGATCTTGCCGCCGGGATCGAGCACCACGCCATAAGCCTTCGCGCCGCGGCGCGCGATCCAGTTCGTCCGCGGGAAGCGCTCGGTGGTCGTCGGCGGATAGGCCGTGCCCTTGGCAAACTCCTGGCCGGTGACGCGCCCGATCAGCCAGGCATCGCCACCCAGTTCGTCATGCACCTTCTCGAACAGGTCCCCCGCCGCCCCCTTGGGGCGCCAGCGGCTCGGCAAGGTCCGGCCGTCGACACTCGAGGCCATCAGGCAGATGACGTCCGGTTTCATGTGCACTCCCGTCGCGCGACGATGCGGCCTTCACCCTGGATATGGCTCCTGCCGGCCTTGTCAACGAGAGTGCCGAGGTTTCGTTCAATGCAGCCATGCTCCCCGTTCGGGCCGAGCGATCCGACGCCCTACGGCTTGCGCACGCCCGTCATGTCCTGACCGTTCTGATGCAGAATCAGATGGAGTGCCTGCCCCGTTTCGGCGGCGACGAAATCCAGCACCGCGTCGGTAGCCTTCAGGAAAAATCTTGTGTTCGATTCGGCAAACAGGGGGGCCTTCCGCTGCCGTGTCCCCTGAGCCATCAGCCGCCCGTCCTCCAGCGTGACCGTGATGGAGAATGCAGGTGTGAGCTCATAGACGCCGGCATAGGCCGAGAGAATGGCGGGATCGACTTGGATGCTGGTGCGCACGATCGGACGAAAGTCCGGCCAGCCATGGACCTTGGCGACGGCGCGCACGATCTCATTCGCGAGGATCTGGCCGCCTTGCGCGTTGGTCATCACGACAACGCCCTCGCCGATGCGCTGATAGGCCGCGAGCGAGCTTTCGAAACCTTCGTTGACGCCGCCATGCGCGAAGAACGGTTGATCGGGCGCACCGCCGACCTGCCAACCGAGGCCGTAGCCGCCCGTGCCGGCGACCAACATCTGCCTGATCATCTCCTGGGACAGCACGCAGGACGGCTCGCCGCGCAAGCCGCGCTGGATCGCGATCACGAGCCGCGCCAGATCGGTCGGGGTGGTCCACAATCCTGCAGCCGCCAGTTCCGGATAGACATGAGCACCGCCTGGCACGGGCGAGCCGTCGGCCTGGTACGGGCTTGCCACACCGGCGTGAAGCTCTATCGGCAGCGGCTGCTGATAGGTGCTGCGGGTCATGCCGGCAGGCACGAGCACGGTGTCACGCAGCAGCTCGGCGAACGGGCGCCGCGTCACGTCGATCAACAATTGCTGCATCACCGTGTAGCCGCCACCGGAGTACTTCCACTGCGCGCCGGGTACGGCTTCGAGGCGAACGGCGGCGGTGTTGGCCGGTGACGCGCCATCGAGAACCTGCACGAGCGTCGGCGCCGGGACGCCGGCGGAATAGCCGGGAAAGCCGTGCACCGACAAACCCGCGGTGTGCGTGAGCAGCTCGCGCAGCGTCACCACGGCGCTCGGCGCAGCTGTGCTCGCCGGAATCTTCCAGGAGATCAGCGCCTGGTTGACGTCGGCGTCGAGCGACAACCCGCCCTGCTCGACCACACGTAGCGCGGCCATCGCCGCCACCGGCTTGCTGATGCTGCCGGCCTGGAACATCGTCTCGGCCGTAACCGGCTCGCCGCCAGGCCGCGCCACCCCGAAACCGCGCGCCCATGCGATCACGCCACCATGAATGACGGCAATGCTGACACCCGGCACGTGCTCGGCCGCCATGCGTTCCTGCAGACTGCGGCACGGATACGGATCGTTGCTGTCCACGACCTTGCTGACGAGACAGCCACAGGCCTCCTCGATGCTCCGCTCGATATCCGAAGACGGCATGGCCTGCGCCGCGAGTTTGCCTGGTTGAAACACCGCTGCAGCGAAACACAACGGCGCTATCGCCCGGAATGACCGCATCACGCCCATCGGATGCCCCCTCGCGATCAGCCGAGATTAGGTCATATCGATGATGGGAACGAGTGGAATTCTGTGCCGCGCTGTCAGCTTCCGACGCGCCGTCTCGTCAGTCCTGCTCCTGCTCCGCCTGCCGCAGCATGAAGTGGCCGAAGGCGGTCGCGATCGGCTTCGCCGGATCGTCCTGCCAGGCGCGCGCCTCGAAGGCGACGACGCGACGGCCCTGCTTGACGATGGATGCGGAGGCAATGCTGTCGAGCGCGCGGCCGGACCTGAGATAGTTGATGGTCAGGCCGATCGGCTTCGGCGGCGCGGCCACACCCGACTCGCGCATCACGGTGATGATCGCCGCGGTCTCGAGGAAGGCGCCGGTCATGCCGCCATGGATCGCCGGCAACACCGGATTGCCGATGATCTGGCGCGAGAACGGCATCACGAACGTTTCGTTCTCGGCGAAGCGGATGCCGAGGCAGCGCGCGAACGGGCTGGTGGCGAACGGCCCCGTTGCATCGTCAGGCGCCTCGAGCGGCGGCAGCGCGCCGCCAACGGCCGGACGGTCAGTCAGCATGTTGGTGCGGTTGGCGCCGATCATGAAGCAGGCGGTTGCAGTAGCAACCGGCGCGCGCTCCTCGTCCTGATAGGCGGTCGCGCGCACGAAGGCGATCGAGCGCGTGACGCGGAAGCACACGGCGTGGGCCTTGATGTCGAGGCCGGGCGTCGCCGGCTTCTGATAGTCGATGCGCAGGTCGAGCGTGGCGATCGCGCTGGTGCCGTCGAGCGCGAGCTGCACCGCCATGCCGCAGCTCTCGTCGAGCATCGCCGTGACGACGCCGCCATGGAGGACGCCGGTGTCGCTGTCGCCGACGAACACCGGACGATAGGGCAAGGTCGACCATGCTTCCCCAGGAGAGCCGCGGTCGAGCCTCAGCCCGCTGATATGGCCATAGACCGAGCGGCGATGCCTGATCGCGTCGACGAGCTCGTCGAATGGCAACGGGGCGGTGGGAGTCGGAGTGTCGGACATGGCCGGAATTTAGAGCATGATCGACACGAAGTGCGAGGTGTTTTCCGAGCTCCTGGCTTCGTGTGCGCGAACGATCGCGCTCGCGCCGATGTTCAGCTGCTCTGGTTGCAGCGGACGAGACAGGCGACGATCGCCATCCGATGCCGTGCCACGTGTCCTCGACAAGGCTGCGCATCGAGCAGAACACGCCCCACAACTGTTGGATGCGCAAAATAATCTCGAACTCGTTCGACGCTCATCGCTATGGCTGGGCGTCTATGGCTGCGCGACGAGGCCACGCGCGCGCCCCGCAAATCTACGTGCATGAAATGTTGCGCGAACGCGGCGTGCTTAGAACATTGGCAACCTTAATATGATCATAATCGTCTCCATCAAATCCCGGAGACCTGTCGATGCGCAAACCCACCAAGACGCCGGATGCCCAAACGCATCGCGGCGCAGCCTCTTTCCGAATAGCCATGAGCCTGGCGCTGGCAGCGAGCGCCGGCGTGATGTGGTGGAGCAGCGGTGGGGCCAAGAGCTTCTCCTTCGCCAATGATGGATCGCCGACGCTCGAGAGCCGCGTCGCGGCCCTGACCTCTGAGCTCGCCCAGGTCAAGGCGGAGACCACCAGGCTGCACGAACGCCAGAACGACGCCTCCGGAGAACTCGTCCAGCTCCGCGCCAGCCTCACCAGCGCCGAGACCGGACTGGCTACGCTGCGCACGACCACCGACGACAACGAGGCGCTCCGCCGCGACACGGCTGACAAGATCGAGTCCGATATCGCCGTGCTGAAGCGCCTGACGGTCCGCGTCCGCGCGGCGCAGGAAGACACCGCGGCCGAGCTGAACGGGCTGCGGGCCACTGCAGCGAACAACGAGATCGGCATCGACTCGCTGCGCGCGAGCACGAGCGAGATCCGCCAGCAGATCACACGCATCGAGGTTGCCCGCGAGGCGACCAGCTCGATCGCCAGGAGCAACAGGCCTCATCGTGTCAGGCGAGCCGCGCGCACCATCGAGGCGAAGCCGCAACCCTTCCTGGCACAATGGCCCGGAGTGGCGGCTGCCGGCACAAACTGATCACGGACCCGACGAGAGGCAGACCCGCGCGCCGCCGTGCGGTCTGCCACCCGCCCGGCTGGTTACGACCAGCCGGCTGGTTTACCACCAGCCCGGCTGCACCTGCCGGTAATAGGTCGGGCCGGCGCGCCGGCGTGGCGGCGCCACGGGCTGGCCGTCCCAGCTGCGCTGGAAGAACGAGCCGAAGCCGTCGTCATAGCTATCGCCGCTCGCGACGACATCCGCCGTCGGCTGCCGCGTGATGAAACCGCCCTGCGGCTGGTTGCTCAGCACGGCGACGAACTCGGTGCGGTAGTTGGTCTCGCTGGAGAGCGGCTCGTCCGAGATGATGATCGAGGAGCGCGGCACCGCGGTCGGCGCGATCCGGTCGAGCACGGCCTGCGGAATCGTGATGCGGTCGAGCGCGTCCTTGGCATCGTCGCCGTTGTCGATCGTGACCGCGGTCCAGCGCAACCCTGCGCCATTCTGCGCCATGGCCGTGAACACATGGGTGCCGAGCGGCCGGTCGGGATCGCGGATCGACACGGGGGACTCGATCGAGGTATCGAACACCTCGCCGCCGCCGTCACGCGCCGGCTTGTGGGTGTTGCGCCTGACATAGAGCATCTGCGTCGAGCGGCTGATGTAGACCGAGACCGGCTCGGTCGCGAGCTTTGCGTCGGCCGCCGCCCTCGAGGCATCGGCCCTCTTGCCGGCGGCCGCCTTGGCGGCATCCTTGGCGATTGCAGCAGCAGCGAGCTTCGTTGTCGCGTCGGCCTTGGCGGCATCCAGCTGCGCCGTCGCATCCGTTGCCTTCGCGGTCGCCTTCTGCATCAGATCCTCGGCCTGCGCCTTGACCTGGTCCGTCTTCGCCGCGGCGAGCTTTCTTTCGGCCATCTTGAGTTCGGCATCGGCCAATGCCTTGGCCCGTTCCAGCTTGCGCAGGGATGCTTTCACCGACTTGGCCTCGTGCTCGGCGGCCGCCGCGGCCGTCTTGGTCTCGTCGGCGATCCTGGCGACCTCCTCGGCGGCGCTGACGAGCGTCGTGGCCCGGGTGGGCGCGGCCGTCAGGGCCTCGGGCTTCGGCACGAACAAGGCGGGATGCGAGATCTCCACGGGCGCCACGTCCTCGGGCGCGATGATCACCCGCATGCCGATCCAGGTCCGGTCGAACAGCTTTTCGGCAAAGCCATAGGGCATGCGCACGCAACCATGCGAGGCGGCATAGCCCGGCAGCGGCCCGCCATGCAGGGCGACGCCGTTCCAAGTGATGCGCTGCATGTTCGGCATCCAGGCATCGTCATAGAGCGTCGAATGGTGGTCCTTGTCCTTCTCGATGATGGCGAACACGCCGGCCGGCGTCTCACGCCCCGACACCCCGGTCGACACCGGCGCGCGCCAGATCCACCCCTCGGCGTCGTAGAAGGTCACCTTCTGGGCCTTGATCGACACGATCGCCATGATCGGCTCGCCAGCCGCCCGCGGCGCCACGGCCTCGGTGACGGGTGCAGGGCGCGCCTGACGCGCGCGAACCTCGGAACCGGGCAGTGCCAGCGCGGCCAGAGCCGCGAGGGTCACGAGGGCCGAACCTCCCCAACGCTGCCCAGCCGGAGTGGATTGCGCCGCCGTGACTCGATTCGTCATATCCTGCCTCGGTTCAATGCCTGGTCCCGGTTGCAACGCGCAGTGCCGCATCGCGTTCTCAGCTTTACGCCGGATCGTGTTTTTTGGGTGAAGGACCGTACCGTCGCCTCCCATCCGTTACAATTCGCCGCGATCAGACCGCGTTGCGGTGGATGGCGTGGTCTCGTGCCGATACTGTCCTCCCGTGGTCGGCAGGCGCGCTCTGACCTGGGCCGTAGGGGCTGCCGTCGGCCATGACGCGCCGTCCAACAGGCCGCGACAGAGGGACCATGGCAGCAGAATTCGTCCTCGTTGCTGGCCCCATGGTCCGCGCCGCATCCTGGGAGCCGACGGCCGACCATCTGCGTCAGGCGGGATGGCCGGTCCAGGTGCCGGATCTGCTTTCGGCTTGCGCAACTCCACCGCCATGGAGCACATGGTCTCGTCACCTGCTGGATCACATCGCGCCGACTGACGATCTGATCCTGGTCGGGCACAGTTCGGCAAGCGCACTGGTCGCCGATCTCGCGACGAAGCTTCCCGCCAGCGCGCTCATCATCGTGGACGGCGACATCCCGCCGACACAGGGCCCCGCCGCGCCGGTCCGGCCCGCGCTGCACGACTTTGTCCGAAGCCTGGCCGGAGCGGACGGCATGCTTCCGGTCTGGTCACGCTGGTTCGCGCGCGATCCGCAGCGTGCCGCCCTCGTCGGCCTGGATCAGTTGGCCGGCGATCCGCTCGCGCTCGCGAGGTTCGAAGACGGCCTGCCGACGATGAAGGTCGACTGGTTCGACGACGCGATCGACCTGGCGCGCTGGGATCACGTCCCCGCCGGCTTCGTCCAGGCTTCGCCGATCTACGATCACGCCACGGCCGAAGCATTCCGGCGCGGCTGGCCCGTCGAGCGGCTGAACGGAACCCATCTTCATCCCACGCTGTGTCCGGACGAGACGGCCGACGCAATTCTGTCTCTCGTGCGTCGGCTTTGGCGGCGCTGCTGAGGGGCCGGTCCGTCCTGCTTCAACCGGGCATGCTGTCGAATTGCGGGAGCTCGAGCGGCTTGGCCCATGTCAGGCGCCGCTTGGTGAACATCTCGAGCTTCGGCGCGATCAATTCGGGCCGATCCAGGCTGCCGAGCATGACGAAGACCAGACCGGGGAAACTGTCCAGATTGGTCGTGAACAGTCTGGAGCCGCAATCAGGGCAGAAATTGCGGTCGAGCCCCTTCCCGGACTCGGCAATGTAGTGATGCGCTTTCGGCTGCCCGCTGAGCAGCGTGAAATCGTCCTGCGGCACGGCGAAGAACGTGGCCATCTCGCCGCCCGACGCTCTCTTGCAATCCAGACAATGACAGTTGGCGATGAAGTCCGGATCGCGGTCGAACGCGAACTTCACCGCACCGCAGGCGCACTGAGCCGTGTATTTCTTTGCCATTGCAATTCTTCCATCAAATATTCGAAGAGCGCGCCCATGTCGCTGGCTGTGCCACGCATGGCGTTGCGGCGAAGACCATGAGCAACATGAGCGCTCGAATGCCGCCGCGACCTCAGGCGGCGGCTCGCTTTCCCAGCGCCGCGAGCAGCGTGCGGGCGGTTTCTCGCGACGATCCCGGATTCTGGCCGGTGATCAGCAGATCGTCCTGGACGACATGCACACCCCAATTCGCCGTCGCCGAGAAAAGGGCGCCCTGCGCCTTCAATACGTCTTCGAGCAGGTACGGAACGACCTCGACGAGGTGCATGGCTTCCTCTTCGGAATCCGTGAACCCGGTGACGGAACGGCCTTTCGCAACGGGATCGCCGTTCGGCGCCTTGACGTTGGTCAGGATTCCCGGCGCGTGGCAGACGAGCGCCACGGGCTTTTTCGCCGACAGCAGGCGCTCAATGAGAGACAGCGCATCGCGATCATTGGTGAGGTCCCATAGCGGGCCATGGCCTCCGGGAAAGAACACGCTGTCATAGTCTGCGGGATCGACCTCGGACAGCTTCGTGGTGCTGGCGAGCGCCGCCATCGCGGTCGCGTCCGCTTCGAAGCGCCGCGTATCGTCGGTCTGGAACGCCGGCTCGTTGCTCTTCGGATCGAGCGGAGGCTGACCGCCCTTCGGGGATGCAAGCGTGACGTGAACGCCGGCATCGTGGAATGTGAAGTAGGGAGCGGCAAGCTCCTCGAGCCAGAAACCCGTCTTCCGGCCGGTGTTGCCCAGCTCATCGTGGGACGTAAGAATCATCAGGATCTTCATGCTCTCTTCTCCTCGCCCTGTGGGTATGACGAAGCGGCGGCGCCACGGAATCCAACCGATGGCCTCCCAGGAATCCGCCGAATTATAGTTCGGCAGCCGGGCGGGACATGATCCCCGCGTGCTGTTTCCTATTCAGCTCCTGCTGAATTCGGATCTCCATTGCCGCGCGCGCGTGATTCCTCGCCGCAAGGCCGGGCCAGCCTTGGTAACCCCCGCTATTTCCGAGTGCTATTGCGATATCGGCCCGGTGGGAGGCCGGTCGCGCGCCGGAACGACCGGACGAAATTCGACTCGGACGAAAATCCGCAATCATGCGCCACCTCGGAAATCGATCGCCCGGCGGTCAACAGCGTCTTTGCCAGTTCCAGTCGCAGCAGCCCGATGAAGCGGCTCGGTGATTGCCCGGTTGTCGACTTGAACATCCGAGAAAAGTGGAAGCGGCTCAGCGCGGCGGCGGTGGCGAGTTCCTCCACGGTGATTTCCTTCGTGAGATTGGTTTGGATATAATCGATGACCCGTTGCAGCCGCCTGGCGTCGAGCCCCTTGGATTCCCGCCTCGTCCGGAACGGGTCGACGCTCAGACTTGAATAATTATTGAGCAATCTCACTGCGAGTGCATCGGCCAACGATTCGACCATGAGGTCACCGCAGGACGTTTCGAAGCGCAATTCGCCGAGCACCTCGGCGGCGATCACCTCGATCAGTCGATCGTTGAAGCCGGCCTCGTACCTGACCGAAGCCGCATTGAAGTCCCTCGACGTGTGCCGGGCCAGCGACGCAAACGCGGATGGCGCCAGGTAGATGTGTAGCATCTCGTCGATGGGTTTCGACACATAGGTGTAATCTTCGTGAACCCCCATGGGGCACAATCCGATCGTCCCTTGCAGGCCCACGATGCGTTGGCGGACGCCGCCTGCACGGCGATCGACGACCGAGGTGCCTCGGACGAGGATGGCGATCTGGGTCACCGAAGCAACGTAAGCCGGGATCTCGCCGGCCGGATGACATCGCAGCTCAGCGGAAAGTCCGCGCCAGCGTCGGCCCGCAGACGACAGCAGAACACCGCCCGTGTACCTGTCCGCATCGCGGCTTGTCCTCGGATCGGCATTGCTACCCAAAGGTCCCTCCTCGCGAACGGCACGTACCGCCTTGCCCGGCTAACAGCAATCATGCTCGACTTGGTTGGGCTGCTTGAGCAGCAACCCGCCCGCGCGTTCTCCATGGTAGCAAATATTGCAGGACTGGTGCCAAGGCGGCAACCGCGACGAGCGTCCCCGTTGCGGCGCCGTGCCGCAGGTTCGTCTGCAGACATCACTCTGCGCGCCGCAACAGCACAATTCATCCTCGTTGCGGGTTCCATGGTCCGAGCATCGAGCTGGCAGCTGACCGCCGACCATCCGCGTCAGGCGGGACGGTCGGGCGACAGCTGCTTCTCGAAAAACAGATCGGGATAGGGATCGTCGTTGAAGCGCTCGATCTCGGTCCAGCCGATGCGCCGATAGAGCTGCATGGCCTCCGCAAGCGCGCTGTTGGTATCCAGCCGCAGCGTCTTGATCGACAGTGTTCGCGCGGCATTTTCGGCCGCGTCCATCAGGCGCCGGCCGAGGCCGAGGCCACGCGCCGCAGGCGCAACCCACAGCCGCTTGATTTCGGCGATCTCGCCGCCCGTGCCCTTCAGTCCGACGCAACCGAGCGGCAGGCCGTCGGATAGCGCGATCAAGAACGTTCCGCGCGGCGGCATCATGTCGGCGGCATCGGGATCGCGCGACAGCGACACGTCGAAGCCACGCGCGAACCGGCGTCCCAACTCGCCATAATATTCGCCGAGGCAGTAGCGTGCCTGCTCTCCCCGAGGATCGACCTCCTCGATGCTGATACGGCTGCGTCCGAGCGCGGCCGCGACCATGTCCATCGCGGCCAGCAACGCCTCGGGCTGGCTGTGGCGCGCGAGCATCGACTCGGCCTGGGCATTGGAGAGCGTTTCATACGCCTCGAATTCGCGGCGGCCGGCGGCGGTGAGCTTGGCGATGCGGCGGCGCGCATCGTCCGGATGCGGCTTCGTCGTCACCAGCCCCTCCTCCTCCAGGCTACGCAACAGGCGGCTCATCAGCCCGGAATCGAGCGCGAGATAGTCGCGCAGCTCGGCGACGTCGCTGCGGCCATGGCCGATCGCGTTGAGCACGCGCGCGGCGCCGAGCGGCCGTCCGCGCCCGAGGAACGAGCTATCGAGCGCGCCGACCTCAGAGGTGACGGCGCGGTTGAAGCGGCGGACGCGGGCGATGGGGTCGAGCATAATATCTGACTTAAGTCAGATATTATCGACTGTCAATGCGGTGAGGCCGTGAGGCGGCGCCGCCTCACCCTCCGCTGTCATCATCCGCGCAGGCGGATGATCCAGTACGCCGCGGCGTTTTCGCGTCGCGACGAGTGTCTGTGGAATACTGGATCGTCCGCCTGCGCGGACGATGACGGGCGGAGACGGTCGGCGGCGTGGCCGTAGAGCAAGACAACGCCAACGCAGAGCGTCTCTGGGCCGGCGCGATACCCGATCAGGGCATCCCGAGCAAAAAAAGGCGGTCCAACCGCCGGCCGAAGCCGGTTGCCGGACCGCCAGTTTTCCCCGGGAGGAACTCTAGTTCAGCAGCTTGGCGACGTTGTCCTTGGTGACGAGGTCGAGGCCGGTGTAGATCACGTCAGGCACCTTCTCGCCCTTCTTGAGCGCGAGCAGCGTGTCCATGGCCTTCTCGCCCATCTCGAACGGGCGCTGGCCGGTCAGCGCGTTGGAATAGCCGTCGCGCAGCAGCTCGAGCTGCATCTTCAAGGTATCGGCGACGACCAGCGTCAGCTTGCCGGCATCGATGTCCTTGCGGTTCTTGTTGACGAAGGCCTTGTAGCCTTCGGGGGCAAACATCGGCCAGCCACCGATCGGCACGATGGCGCCGAGGTCGGGCGTGGCGGTGCGCAAATCGGACATCTGCTGCACGGCGAGCGCGGGATCGTCGTTGCAGAAGGTCGGCGAGCCTGCCACCTCGACCCACTTCGTGCCCTTCAGAGATTCGCGGACGCCATCGACGCGCTCGGCCAGGTTCTTGGCGCCGGGGCCACCCGAGACGATCGCGTACTTGCCGCCTTCGGGCTTCAGCTGCGCGAGCTGCTTGCCGAGCGCGAGGCCGAAATCCTTGTTGTTGGTGCCGATATAGGCTGATCGCTTGGAGCCCGGCGCATCCGCATCGAACGTGATGACCGCGATGCCCGCCGCCGCCGCTGCCTCGATCGACTTGGTCATGGATGGGACGTCGGCGACCGAGATGGCGAGGCCGTCGACCTTCTGGGTGATGAAATCCTGGATGATCTGCGCCTGCGTGGCCGGCTCGTGCTCGACCGGACCCTTGTAGATGCACTCGACATTGCCGAGCTCCTTGGCGCGCTTCAGACAGCCGTCGCGCGCGACGTCGAAGAACGGATTGTTCATCGCCTTCGGCACGATGGCGAAACGATACTTGGTCTCGGCCTGCGCCGGGGCCAGCATGATCGCAAGCGACGCGACCGCATACAGCAGCTTCTTCATGGTTTTCCCTCCTCCATGTCTATCCTGATGATTGTCTGTGCCGGGGGCGGATAGACAAAATTGTCATCCCGGCCAGTATCTCGTCACAACAGGCGCGCGCGGACCCGGTCGACCAGGACGGCCGCGATGATGATCACGCCGACCAGCGTCTGCTGCCAGTACGAATTGACCTGCGCCAGCACCAGCCCGTTGCGGATCACCTCGAGCAGCACGCAGCCGACGATGGCCCCGAGCGGCCCGCCGATGCCGCCGGCAAGGTTGGCGCCGCCGATCACGGCGGCCGCGATCACGTTGAGCTCGTAGGACGTCGCCATGTTGGCGGGCGCAGATCCCAGCCAGCCGGAGATGATGATGCCCTGCAGGCCGGCGGCGAGCGCGCCGATCACATAGACCTCGATCTTGACACGCGGCACCGACACGCCGGTCAGCTCGGCCGCCTTCTCGTTGCCGCCGATCGCGAACACATGGCGGCCGAACGCCGTATGATGCAGCACCAGCGCCATCACCAAGGCGAGCGCGATGAGATAGATGAAGGGCGCAGGCACGCCGGCCACGTCGCCTTGCGTCAGCGCGTAGAAGTAGACGGCGTCAGGGCCACCCGGAAAGCTGCCCTTGCCGTTGGAGATGACGTAGCCGAGGCCGCGCACGATCGACAACATGCCGAGTGTGGTCACGAACGGCGATAGGCCGACCACGGCAATGCAGACGCCGTTGACGAGGCCGACGAGCAGCGAGACGGCGAGGCCTGCCAGCACCGACACGATCAGGATCAGTCCGGGCACGTTGGCGACGACGGTCTTGCCGTCAACGGCGAGATGCACGAACAGCGACGACAGCGGCATGCCCGGCGTCGACAGGCTGGTCATCACCATCGAGGTGATCATCGCGGCGAACGCCATCAGCGAGCCGACCGACAGGTCGATGCCGCCGGTGATGATCACGAAGGTGATGCCGAGCGTGGCGATCGCGATGAAGGAGAAGTTCTTGGCAACGTTCTGCAGATTGCCTTCGGTGAGGAAATAGGGACTGGCGAAGCTCATCAGCACGATGAGCGCGAGCAGCGCCAGCGTGACATAGGCCGTCTGCGAGGCGAACACGCCGCGATGCCACCATCTCGTAGCGCCGACATTGGTGAAGGTGACCTGCAGGTCGGGCGCTGCGGTTTCCGGCACCGGGGTTTCGGATGGAACCGACATCACGCCGCCTCCTTGGCGCCGGTGATCAGCGCGGTGACTTCCTCCGGGCTGGTCTGGCCGACCGGCTTGTCAGCTCTCTTCTCGCCGCGCCGCATCACCACGACACGGTCGCACACCGCGAAGATGTCCGGCATGCGGTGCGAGATCAGGATTACGGCGATGCCCTGCTCCTTGAGACGGTGGATCAGGCTCAGCACCTGCTCGACCTGGCGCACCGAGATCGCCGCGGTCGGCTCGTCCATCATGACGAGCTTGGCGTTGGACAGCCGCGTGCGCGCGATCGCCACCGCCTGGCGCTGGCCGCCCGACATGTCCTTGACCAGATCATGCGGCCGCGTCTCCGAGCGCAGCTCGCGGAACAATTCCAGCGCGCGCGCTTCCATGCCCTTGTGGTCGAGCAGCACCAACGGACCGAAATTGCGCTTCAGCTCGCGGCCGAGAAACACGTTGGCGGCGGCGGTGAGATTGTTGGCGAGCGCGAGGTCCTGGTAGACGACCTCGATACCGACGCTGCGCGAATCCATCGGCCGATGGAAATGCACCTCGCGGCCGCCGAAATGGATCGTGCCTTGGCTCGGCGGAAAATTGCCGGCGATGATGCGCACCAGCGTCGACTTGCCGGCGCCATTGTCGCCCATCAGGCCGACCACCTCGCCGGCCGCGATCGACAGGTCGACGCCATGCAGGGCGCGAATCGCGCCGAACTGCTTGCCGAGGCCCTTGATCTCCAGGACCGGTTGCCCGGCCGCCACTGCGCCCATGGCGGCCACCACATCTTCATTCGTCGGCGCTGCGCGCGGGTTGCTGTGGTCAGACATAACGGTTCACCACGCTTTCGAGATATTCCTGCCGGCCCGAGCGCGGCTGCGGATTGAGGCCGGAATCGACGGCGCGGTCGGCAAGCTCGGCGAGCGAGCGCCGGCCGGCGAGGATCGCCTGGCCTTCCTCGCCATCCCAGCCGGCGTAGCGCTGATCGAGCGGCGCGGTCAGCGCGCCGGTCTCCAACATCTCGTCGGCCGCGATCAGCGCGCGGGCGCAGGCGTCCATCGAGCCGACATGGGCATGCAGCAGATCGTCAGGATCGATCGATTGCCGGCGGATCTTGGCATCGAAGTTGAGCCCGCCTGACGTGAAGCCGCCCCCCTTCAGGATCTCGTGGAACACCAGCGCCAGCTCGCCCACGTTCATCGCGAACTGGTCGGTGTCCCAGCCGAGCAAATCATCGCCGCGGTTGATGTCGACCGAGCCGAGCACGCCGAGCGCCTGCGCCAGCGCGATCTCGTGCTGGAAGGAATGGCCGGCGAGGATGGCGTGGTTCTGCTCGACGTTGAGCTTGACGTCGTCGAGCAGGTCATAGCGCTGCAGGAAGCCGTAGCAGGTCGCGACGTCGAAATCGTACTGATGCTTGGTCGGCTCCTTCGGCTTCGGCTCGATCAGCAGCGGCCCCTTGAAGCCGATCTTGTGCTTGTGCTCGACCACCAGCGAGATGAAGCGCCCGAGCTGGTCGAGCTCGCGCTTGAGGTCGGTGTTGAGCAAGGTCTCGTAGCCCTCGCGGCCGCCCCACAGCACGTAGTTCTGCCCGCCGAGGCGGTGCGTCACCTCCAGCGCGGCGCGCACCTGCCCCGCCGCATAGGTGAAGACATCTGGATCGGGATTGGTGGCGGCGCCCGCCATGTAGCGGCGATGCGAGAACAGGTTCGCAGTGCCCCACAACAGCCGCACCTTGGCCGAGGCCATCTTCTGCTCGAACAGGTCGGCGATGGCGTTGAGGTTCGCGACGGACTCTTTCAGCGTCGCGCCTTCCGGCGCGGCATCGGCGTCGTGGAAGGTGAAGAACGGCACGTCGAGCAGGCGGAACAGCTCGAAGGCAACATCGGCCTTGGCGCGCGCCTGCGCCATCGCGTCGTCGCCATGCTGCCACGGCCGCAGGAACGTCTCACCGCCGAACGGATCGCTGCCGGGCCAGCACAACGAATGCCAGTAGCAGACCGCGAAGCGCAGATGATCCTCCATCCGCTTGCCTCTGACGATGCGGTCCTTGTCGTACCAGCGGAACGACAGCGGGCTGCGCGAGTCGGGGCCGCCATAGGCAACGGTCGCGCCGGTCTGAAAAAAGGAAGCCTGGACGTTCACGAGGTGCACTCCTTGAGAGCTGGATAGAGCCTGCGCCAATGCGCATAGGACTCGTCGTAGGCGGCGCGTTGTGCGGCACGGGGCGCAAAACTCTGCAGCCGCTGCGGCTTGCGGCAGACATCAGCGGGCGCGGCGCCGGTCGCAGCGAGACGGCCGAGCCGAGCAGCGCCGATGGCGGCTCCGACCTCGCCTTCCTCGACCCGATGCACGACGACGCCGAGCACGTCGGCCATGATCTGCGCCCACAGCTGCGAGCGCGAGCCGCCGCCGACCAGATCGAGCGCGGTGATGTCATGCTCGCTGCGGCCGAGCGCCGCGAGCATATCGCGCGCGGCAAACGCGACACCTTCGAGCACGGCCTGCACGAGATCGCCGCGGCCGGCGGCGCTGCGCAGGCCGACGAAGGCCCCCGCGGCATGGGCATCGTTGTGCGGCGTACGCTCGCCGTCGAGATAGGGCAGGAACTGCACCGGACTGGGACGCTCGACGCTGGTCCCGAGCGGCGCCAGCAGCACGGCTTCCGGCGTCTCGAGAATGCGCGCCAGCCACGACAGCGACGCGGCCGCCGACAGCATCACGCCCATCTGGTGCCAGAGCCCGCCGAGCGCGTGGCAGAAGGCATGCACGGCAGATTCGGGCGCCGGCGCGAAGCGGTCGGTCACGCGGAACAGCACACCCGATGTGCCCAGCGACAGGAACGCATCGCCCGGATTGATCGCGCCGAGCCCGATCGCGCTCGCCGCATTGTCGCCGGCGCCGCCGGCGATCACGACCTCGCCGCTCATACCCCAGCGTTGCACCAGTTCGCGCGACAGCACGGCGCTCGGCTCGTTGCCTTCGACCAGGCGCGGCATATGACCGATGCTCAGCCCGGTCGCCGCGAGCAATGTCTCCGACCAGCGCCGCGCGCCGACGTCGAGCCACAAGGTGCCGGCCGCGTCCGACATGTCCTCGACCATCTCGCCGGACAGGCGATAGCGCACATAGGCCTTCGGCAGCAGGACCTTGGCCACCTCGGAGAATATCTTCGGCTCGTGCCTGGCGACCCAGACGAGCTTCGGCGCGGTGAAACCAGGCATCGCGAGATTGCCCGCGATGGCGTGCAGCTCGGGACAGCGCCGTTCGAGCTCGGCGCATTCGGCTTGCGAGCGGCCGTCATTCCACAGGATCGCCGGCCGCAGCGGCCGGCCATCGTGGCCGAGCAAGGTCGCGCCATGCATCTGGCCGGACAGACCGATGCCGCGCACAGCCGCGGTCTCGCGCGGATGGCTCGCGGCGAGATCGTCGACCGCACCAAGCGTCGCCTCGACCCAGTGATCCGGATTCTGCTCGGACCACAGCGGCTGCGGATGCGACAGCGACAGCGGACGCGAGGCGCTCGCGACCAGCGCGCCCGCCTCGTCCTCCAGCACGGCCTTCACGCCGGATGTGCCGACATCCAGTCCGAGATACACGACGCTCACTCCTCCCACATTGCCCCAAGGTTTCGGCGATCTGCGTCGCCTCGCACCCTGGCCTCGTTCGTTGTCGCACCGTGCCCTGCCCGCGCCGCGGCATGCGCGGCGCGTCGGCGGCTCACGGCAGATTGTCCCGCATCACGATGTCGATGCGGATCGCTTCCTGTTCGCTCAGAAGCGGCTCGCCGCGCACCAGCGCCAGCAACACGCGCACGGCTGACCGTGCCTCGTGTCCCGGGTTCTGCGAGATCACCGCATCCATCACGCCGTTCAGCAGCAGTTTCCGCGTCACGGCCGTCACGTCATGGCCGACGAACACGATGTCGCCGGCGCGGCCGGTTTCGTTGAGCGGCTCGGTCAGTGCTTTGGCGACGCCGGCGGTGCCCGCCCCGACATTGTAGAGGCCGACGATGTCACGATGGTCCGCCAGAACACGCCGCATGAGGTGTTCCGAGCGATCGTCATCATCATGGCCCTCAACGACGGGCAACACTACAAGTTGCCGATACTCTGACGCCATGACCTGGGTGAAGCCGAAGATGCGCTCGGCATGGTCACGCAGCCCGTGTGAGCCGGCCATGATCGCCACGCGCCCGGATCTGCCGCCGGTGAAGCGCCCGACCAGCGCGCCGGCGGCGCGGCCCGCCGCGATGTTGTCGATCCCGACGTAATGGTGCCGGCGCGATGACGGAACGTCCGACACCAGGGTGACGATCTTGGCCCCGGACTCGACGAGGTCGTTGATCGCCGCGCGCACGCTCGGATGGTCGAGCGCCACCACGGCCACGCCGTCGACCCGGCCGACCAGGTCTTCGAGCCTGGCGGCCAAGATGGCCGGATCGAACACATCCGTCGCGACGACCTCGACCGAGAGCCGCCGCGCCGCCATCCAGTTCGCCATCTCGCCGAGATGCGCCTGGATCTGCTGCATGAAGAGGTTGACGCCCGCGGGCATCACGAAGGCGAACCGCCGGGTGCGCGCGCGGGCGAGCTCGGAGGCGGCTGCATGCGGCTGGAAGGCGCTGCGCGTCATCGCGTCCTTCACGCGCCGCACGGTGTCGGCACGCACGCCCGGCCGATTGTGCAGCACGCGATCGACCGTGGCGAGGCTGACGCCCGCCTGTCGCGCGATATCCCGCAATGTCAGCGGCGCGTTCATGCTCCTCCCCTTGAGGTTGAGGACCATACCCCGATTTTTGAGGTACGCAACTCATTTCTGAGGGGACGCGGCCGTCGCTGCGAGGCCAGTCGCCGCGAGGCCAAGAGGATGACGTGCCTCGAAAGCCGGCGCTAATCGATCCTTTGGCCGCCCGACACGCCGGATGTACAACATGGATTGGCACGCGCCCGTGGAACGATCGTCTTCAGCCAGCAGCGGGCCGGTGGCTGCTGCAGCCCGTGCCAGTGGGTTGGCGGCTTGACGTAGGTCCATGCGCGGCATTGCCGCTCGCGGTTGCAAGTCTGGCGGCACGCCTGTGCATCGTCATAGCTGTCGAAGCTGCGGTAATCACCGCCGGGCCGATCGATGTTGTCGGAGAAGGCGAAGTTCTGCGACGACGCCGGCGCGGCGAGTCCCCAGGCGGCTAGAAATGCCGACGCGACAATCAGGCGACGAAGATGCATGGTAGCCTCCTGTCAACTTACGGCAGTGACTAAGAGATCCCTCATCGAGATTTGTCAAACACGGGCGCGGAATGACGTCGCGGGCAGCCAGCCTGTGGCGCTTTCGACCACATTTTGTACGGCGCCGTCATACGACCTCGTCCCGGCCCTGGATGCATTCCAAGATTTTCTCCTTTCCAGAATCTTTTTACTTTCTCTTTTTCAGAAACTATGCTTATCTCCCGCCATCCCGCCTCAACGAGAGGGGCGTTGCGCGCGATCGTCACGACACGCGAGGCGGGGATGCGGTGGCCGCGAGAGTTCGATAGCAGGTTCGAAAGAACGTGCCGACGAACGAACTGTTGCGGACGTGAAGTCGCAGCGTCCTGACACCCCGATGCTGGTGTTACGTTCGCGACGGCGCTAACGCGCCGCGCGGGTCATGGTGGCCAGAAAGCCCGGCGCACCAGGGAGACTGCGTATAAGCGTGAGACCATCGCGCAGGGAATGCCGGTGATCGGCACCACCTGTGGTACCTGCCGCCTGCATTTTTTTCGCAGGCGGGCCATGGGTGAGGCCTTCACCCG
>JBARNF010000632.1:0-11972 GCA_049802835.1 Bradyrhizobium sp. | reverse complement strand
GGACTGGCGCGCGCCATCTCCAGCGCAGGCGGCATCGCGCGTGATGAACTCGATGCAGATTTCATGCTCAAGCGTCTGCCCGGCGTGTTCGCGGCCGGCGAGATGCTGGATTGGGAGGCGCCGACCGGCGGCTATCTGCTGCAGGCCTCGTTCGCGACTGGCGCCGCGGCGGGCAGGGGCGTGTTGAAGTGGCTCAAAATGTAGGGTGGGCAAAGCAGCCGCCCGCAGGGCGGCAGCGTGCCCACCGTCCGCTCTTCCGTTAATCGCGGTGGGCACGATGCGACGCGGCGTTGCCGCGTGCGCTGCTTTGCCCACCCTACTTGTTTGTCGTCATTGCGAGCGAAGCGACGCAATCCAGGGCCGCGCTCGTGACTCTGGATTGCGTCGGCGCAAGGGCGTCTCGCAATGACGAGGGAGAGAGATGTGCCTACCGCAGCTTCCCTCTTGCCGCGACCGGCAGCACGCCCAAAATCTCCTCGCCGCGGACCATCACGACCTCGTCCATCATGTTGACGACGACGCAGACGTGGTTGGGGACGATGCGCACGACGTCGCCGACATGGGGGCGGGTGTTGCTGCGGGACAGATCGAGGAAGCCGTGCTCCTCGGCGAAGCGGGCGATCTTGGCTTCCGGGTGTTCCAGGATCAGGCCGTGGCCGTCGAGCCCGCCGGTGTCTGATGTCAGCGTCTTGGAGCCGGCATCGAGGATGCCGCGCTCAGGCGCGGCACGGCTGACGACGGTGGAATAGATGTGCAGTGCGCAGTCATCCCAGCTGGCGACGCCGGCTGTGACCTGCATGCGGTCGTTGTAGATATAGGTGCCCGGCCGGTGCTCGGTGGCGCCCTTGAGCTTGCCGAGATTCTTCAGGTTGGGCGATCCGCCGGTCGAGACGATGGTGGGGTCCAGTCCCTCAGCGCGGACGCCGGCCAGCGCCTCGTCGTAGAATCGCTGCGCCTCGTCCCAGCCGGTCTCGGTCGGGTACATCATGAAGCCGGCGAAGCGCAGGCCTTCGCTCGCCTTGATCTGCCGCGCGAGTTGGATCGCTTCAGCCGGCGTCTCGACGCCGGCGCGCTTGCGGCCGGTGTCGCATTCGACCACGACGGCGAGCGTGCGGCCCGATTGTTTCGCCGCCTGCGGCAGTCCGGCGATCACGGTGGCGTTGTCGGCAGCCACGGTCATGCTGGCCTTGGCCTGCAGCGCCGCGAGCCGCGCCATCTTCTCTTCGCCGATCAGATTGTAGCTGATCAGGATGTCGGCGATGCCGGCATCCGCCATGATCTCGGCCTCGCCGATCTTCTGGCAGGTGATGCCTTGCGCGCCGGCCTCGATCTGCAGCTTCGCCAGCACCGGGCTCTTGTGCGTCTTGATGTGCGGCCGGTTGGCGACGCCTGCCGCCTCGCATTGTGCCTGGATGCGCGCGATGTTGCGCTCGACCCTGTCCATGTCGATGACGGCGCAGGGCGTGCCGTACTCCCTGGCGATCTTGGCGGCGAGCGGCGTGGTCATGGGCTTACTCCGTTATTGCGATCGTCATTGCGAGGAGCGAAGCGACGAAGCAATCCAGAGTCTTGACCATAGCCCTGGATTACTTCGCTTCGCTCGCAATGACGGTTGAAGTTTGTGTTGTGGACTCACGCCCCCTCGATCTCCTCACGCAGCATTTCGAGCTCCAGCCAGCGGTCTTCGGCGGCGGTGAGCTCGGTCTGCGCGGTGGCCAGCGCAAGCGAGGCGGCGTCGAATTTTTTGCGGTCCTTGGCGTAGAGCGCGGGATCGTCGAGCAGCTTCTGCTGCTTCGCGATCTCGGCCTGCAGCTTCTTGATGGCCTTGGGCAGCGTCTCCAGCGCGTGCTTCTCGTTGAAGGACAGCTTGCGCTTCGGCGCGGACGCCGGCGCCGCACCGGCAGGCTTCGTGTCCTTCTTCTCTTCCGTCGCCGCCTGAGCGTGCGCGCGCTTGAGATCAGCGCCGCGCTGCACCAGCATGTCGCTGTAGCCGCCGGCATATTCCTGCCATTTGCCGTCGCCCTCCGGCACGATCACCGAGGTGACGACCCGGTCGAGGAAATCGCGGTCGTGGCTGATCAGGATCACCGTACCCTCGTAGTCGCCGAGCATGTCCTCGAGCACATCGAGCGTATCGAGATCGAGATCGTTGGTCGGCTCGTCCAGCACCAACAGGTTCGACGGCTTGGCCAGCGCGCGGGCCAGCATCAGCCGGCCGCGCTCGCCGCCGGAGAGCACTTCGAGCGGCGTGCGCATCTGCTCGCGCGCGAACAGGAAGTCCTCCATGTAGCCGACGACGTGCTTGGGCTTGCCGCCGACCATGACATGGTCGCCACGCCCGCCGGTCAGCGCTTCCGCCAGCGTCGTCTTCGGATCGAGGCTTTCGCGATGCTGGTCGAGCGTCGCCATCTCAAGATTGACGCCGAGCCGGATGCTGCCGCTGTCGGGCTGATCGCCGCCGGTCAAGAGGTTGACCAGCGTGGTCTTGCCGGCGCCGTTGGGGCCGACGATGCCGATGCGATCGCCGCGCTGGATGCGGATGGAGAAATTGTCGACGATCTTGCGCTCGCCGAACGCCTTCGATGCGCCCTTGGCCTCGATCACCAGCTTGCCGGACTTGTCGGCCTCGGCAGCCGCGAGATTGGCGCTGCCGGTCGCGCCACGATAGTCGCGACGCTGGGCGCGCAGCGTGTGCAGATTGGCGAGCCGCTTGACGTTGCGCTTGCGCCGGCCGGAGACGCCGTAGCGCAGCCAGTGCTCCTCGTTGACGATCTTGCGGTCCAGCTTGTGCTGCTCGCGCTCTTCTTCGGCCAGCACCTCGTCACGCCACGCCTCGAAGCCGGCGAAGCCGCGGTCGATCTGCTTGATCTGGCCGCGGTCGAGCCAGGCGGTCGCGCGCGACAGATTGGTGAGGAAGCGGCGGTCATGGCTGATCAGCACCAGCGCACAGCGGCGGCCGTCGAGCTCGTTCTCCAGCCATTCGATGGTCGTCAGATCGAGATGGTTGGTCGGCTCGTCCAGCAGCAGGATGTCGGGGTTCGGGGCGAGCACGCGCGCCAGCGCCGCGCGGCGGGCCTCGCCGCCGGAGACATGCGCGGGATCCTCCTCCCCGGTGAGGCCGAGCTGCTCGACGAGGTAGCGCGCCTGGTAATGATCGTCGCCGGGTCCGAGACCGGCCTCGACATAGGACAGCGTGGTGGCATGCCCGGAGAAGTCCGGCTCCTGCGGCAGATAGCGCACCGTGGCGCCGGGCTGCACGAAACGGGTGCCGCTGTCGGACTCGACCTGACCGGCGGCGATCTTCAGAAGCGTCGACTTGCCGGAGCCGTTGCGGCCGATCAGGCAGACGCGCTCGCCAGGCGAGACCGACAGCTCGACGCCGGACAGCAGCGGCGTGCCGCCGAACGTCAGGCGGATGTCTTTCAGTTGAATGAGCGGGGGCGCCATGATGCTAACTCTGTTGCTGCGCTTGTTGGTCGGCGCGCTGGCGCTGGCTGCGACGAATGGTCTGGTCCAAGGCTGCCAAAAAGGCCGAGCGGTCGCGCGGTGTGAAGCCGCGCGGCCCGCCCGTCACCTCGCCGGACGAGCGCAGGTCGGTCATCAGGTTGCGCACGGCCAGCGCCATTCCGATCGATTCCTCGGTGAAGGGCTTGCCGTTGGGTGCGATGACGGCTGCGCCCAGCTTGACGCAGCGGCTCGCCAGCGGGATGTCCGACGTGATCACGATGTCGCCCGTCTTGGCGCGTTCGGCGATCCAGTCGTCGGCGGCATCCATGCCCGAGCCGGCCGCGATGCGTTCGATCAGCGGGTCCTGCGGCACACGGATGAAATTGCCGGCGACCACGCTCACCGGCACGCCATGTCGGATCGCGACCCGGTAGATCTCGTCCTTTACCGGGCAAGCGTCGGCGTCGACATAGATGCGGATCGGAGGCAATGCGTCTGGTTCGGTGGTCATCGGGCCATCTGTGGGGATCGGTCCGGTTGGGTACCCCATCGCAGCCGGAATTGCGAGCCAAACGAGCCGCTTGCCAGGACCTTTCCGGCCGTTACCATCACCCGAAAAGAGCGAGAGGGAGGCGCGGATGACGGGCGGAATGGCGACCCATGCGGTCGAGGCGTTCAATACAGCCAAGCAGTCCGAGAACAAGATGCACGACGACGGCGTGGCGCGGCGTTTCGGCTTCGCCGGCGGCCTCGTGCCCGGCGTCGAGGTGCTGGCCTATATGGTGCATCAGCCGGTGATCCGCTGGGGCCGGGCGTTCCTGGAGCGGGGCCTGATCGAGGCGCGCTTCGTCAAGCCGGTCTATGATGGCGAGATCGCCGAGGTCGACGCGAGCGCGGCGGGCGATGGGCTCAGCCTCGAGGTGACGAGCAAAGGCGAACGCTGCGCCACCGGTTCCGCGTCGCTGCCTGCGTCGGCGCCTGAGGTCGCGCTGGCGGAGTATCGCGATGTTCCAGCCGCCGGTGTCCGGCCGCCGGTCAGCGCGGAGTCATTCGCGGTGGGCAGCTGGCTCGGCACGGCGCCGCGCGCCTGGCCGGGGCAGGCGGCCACCGCCTACCTCGCCGAGATCCGGGAGCGCGATCCGATCTATGTCAGCGAGCGGCTCGGCCATCCCGGCATGCTGCAACGGGTGATGAACCGGCTGCTCGTCGACAATGTGATCCTCGGTCCCTGGATTCACGTCGGCAGCCGGATGCAGTTGCTTTCGGTGATCGAGGAAACCGACGAGATCACGGCGCGCGGTCGTGTGGTCGCGAACTACGAGAAGAAGGGCCACCGCTTCGTCGAGATCGACGCGCTGGTGGTGGCGAACGGCAGCCGCGCGCTCGCGCATTGCCATCACGTGGCGATCTATCAGCCGCGCGAACACGGCGGATAGCTGCGGCGATCCGCACCAGCCATCAAGACCATTTGATGGTCGGATGGTGAATTGATTAACATGCAATCTCAAATTGTGTATGCTTCGGTTGGCCCGTCGTTCTGAAGGGGTAGGGCCAATGATCGGACATGACAGATGCGGTGCGGCCGTGGGCTGCGTCGTGAGAGACCATGCATTCTGGCACGCGATGCACGACGTGGGCAGATCGGGCCGGTTGCTTCGGTCCGAAGCGGCGTCGGAGCCGCGGTAACTGCCATGTTGGATCATCGACACAACTCGTCCGTGCGCTGAGCCGGGTCATGAAAGACCAGCGGGGATTCGACGGCGGCGATCAGGCCTGGCGCGACTTGTCCAGGATGAGCAGGCCGTATCTCAACGTCACCGATTTCCTGGCAAGCTATGCGCAGCGTCTGGCGGAATTGTCGCGGGCGGTGACTGTGGAAATCGCCATCGCCGATCTCGGCCGCATCGTTCTGTCCCGATCCGGATCGGAGACCGTGCAGGATTGGCTCAGCGAAAGAGACGGCGGCGTCACGGCGACTGCCGAACGCGAGCCGCGGCGTGCGCCGGAATGGCGGCTCGAACCGACGCCATCCGTGACGACGCCGCTGGTCTACGCCGACGTCGGGATCGGCCGCCTGACCCTGGTCTGGGGAGGGCGGCGGAGCGGACCGGACTTGTCCGATGCGTTGGCGGATTGTGCGCGCCAGCTCGCCTTCGTGGTCAAGCGCCACGAGGTATGCGAGTGGGCGCGGCAACGTCTCGGCCGCTCGCTGCTGCTGGTGGGTGTGAGCGAGGCGGTGCGAAATCTGGAAATCTTCGTCGAGAAGGCTTCGCACAGCGATCTGCCGTGCCTGTTGCAGGGCGAGTTCGGGACCGAGACGCCGTATCTGGCCGCCGCGATCCATTGCTGCGGTCCGCGCCGCGACCTGCCGTTCGTGCAGGTCAATTGCGCGCAGCCGCGGGGCGCGCCGCAGGACTGGTTTCGGCAGGCCGAGGGCGGCACGCTGTTCTTCAGCGACATCGACATGCTGGCGCCCGGTCTGCAGAACGAGCTGCCGCAGCACATGCATTCACGCCTGGGGCAATGGCTGGACGTATCGAACACGACGCGCGTGCGCGTGATCGCCTCGGCCAGCGGCGATCTGCCGCGCATGGTGGCCGAGCGCTCCTTCTCCCGACAATTGCTGGCGGAGCTCGACTTTCTGCCCGTCAACGTGCCGCCGCTGCGCGAGCGCTGCGACGACATCGAGCCGCTCGTCATTGCCGCGCTCGAGGGACATGGTCATCGTGCCGAAGACAAGATCAGCGCCGAGATGCTCGATTTGTGCCGCAGCCATACGTGGCCGGAGAACGCGTTCGAGGTCGAGCGCGTGGTCGCCCGGCTCGCGGTCATGACCGGGCGTGCACCGATCCGCGCCGAGGACATCAGGCGCTATTTTCCGGCCCTCCACGCGCAGACCGAGCGCGTGACGGTGCCGACGGTTCCGTCACCGCCGGCGCTGGCGGTGGCGAAGGCGCCTGCCGAAGCCGTTCGCGAGCCCGCGTCCGCGCGGCCGGATACCGGGGCGGGAGCAGATGATTGGGTTCGCCACGTGCTCAACAAGGACGTTGCGGCGTTGTCGCGCCTGCATCCCAATCTGCGCCGGGCGCTTCTCTATCTCGTCGATCATTATGCCGAGCCGATCCGGCTCGGTAGCCTGGCACGCCAGGCCCATGTCAGCCAGTCGCATCTGAGCTTCCTGTTTCGCCACAGCCTGCAGACCTCGTGCAAGGCAATGCTGTCGCGCATTCGGGTCGAGAGGGCCAAGGAGCTGCTGGCGGCAAACGCGCGGCAGCCGATCACCGATGTGGCGCTGCAGGTCGGCTTCGCCGATCTCAGCCATTTCGAGAAGTACTTCCGCCGCCAGGTCGGCCGCACCCCGCGCGAGTATCGGCGCATGGCGGCGGAGTGAGGGCAATGGCTCAGGAGCCGACAACCAGTCACATCGCGTCCACAGCCGGGTGCGCATCGAGCACCTTCTTCGACCACGGCCCCGCCGCCGGCTGCGAGCGTGCGGACGGCGAGTGTGCTGCACGAGACGGGTATGTTCTCCGACGCGCCGCGTCTCCGTGCGTCGGTGACGAGGTCCCCCGCCGTATTCGGCGATGATCCAGGCCGGGCGCGTCGGCGACGCAGGCAAGCCGCCTGTCGCCACAGACATCGCGATCGCGATCGTCGGCGCGAGCGAGCGTGTTCGATGACGAGCCGGGAGCCGAGCCGGGACGCTACCGGCTGGTTCGACGACGACGGAGGCGCTTTGGCGGCAGGAGGGGCAGGCGGGTCGTCGTCATCGACCGTTGCGGCTCGTGACGGAGGCGTCCGCCCCACGCCATGAATGAACGAGCTCAAGCTCGATCGTTCGATCCGAAGACCGCTTGATTCGCGACCGACGTACCGACTTTCGGCACGCTCTCCTTCCTGTCGGCTGGCCGCCAGTCACCCTCGCTGTCGGCGAACGCTAGTTGGAACGTAGTTCCGTTGGTCGATACCACGCGGTTGAAGATGTAGTTGGCATCGTCGGGTTTCCAGCGGACATGCCGTCATCGGCGGCCTTGTCGATCGTGACCGCCAGCATGAAGGCTCCGCTCGTGACATAGATGTTGCGTCGGCCTTCGTTCAGCTTGATGAGATCCTTCTCGACCTCGAACATGAAGGTCGCGGCGTTCTGCTGTCTGGGCCTTCATCTCCACCAGAATCTGGTGCTGTGTCAGCGATGAGGGATTGAGCAGGAGATCGACGCGCCAGCTCTCCTGATTGTAAACGCTCTGTTCGCGCGCCATCTGCCCCTTGTATTTGGCGTTGAGATCTCCGGCGAGATCGGCCTGGAGTCACGCCTCATAGCCCCCGTCTTCGAGCGCGGTCACGAGTTGCAGGCCGGCGATCGAGTCCGTTGACGCGAAGCATGATGCGAACGAGGCATTCGAGAAACTCTCGCTGCACGGCGCAGTCGCGCTCGAACTCCGGTCCCCCTCCATTCTGGCATCCCGCAGCAGCTCGCTCATGCGGTACAGATCTTCCGTATTCCCCTGCTGCGGATATTGCTGTGCGGCGTCCGGTTTGATGCTCAGCGGATATCCCATCGCGTCCGTGTTCAGGACATTTGCGATGATGCTGCTATTGCTCTTGAAGTCGTCGGTGTTGAGCGTTCCGCCGCTGAGCACCCAATTCCAGCATACTGATAGAGACTGCCGTTGATCTTATTGGGGATCTGCCGTCCGTCGCGTGACTGCTCATAGCTGAAGAGCGGCCTCAGAGCGGAAGACAGTAGGTTCGGCATGGAAATCTCCTAGATTGCACATCAATTCGGCCAACGGTGCACCGGACGACGCGCTAGAGCAGGCCGATCCCCTTCAGGATGGTCGTCGCGGCGCGCTCGCCCGAGTAGAAGGCGCCCTGAATCGTGCCGTACGCCTTGGTCCAGGTCGCTTCGCCGGCAAAGAGAATCCGTCCGTCGCCATGCGGCTTGCCAAGCTCCAGGCGCGCATTCAGCGCGGTGGGATCGTCGGCATTGCCGCCATCATAGCGCGTGAAGGAGTAGGCGCCGCGGATATACGGCTGCATCGACCAGTTGGTGAGCATGGGCGTCTGAGCGGGGGCGATCGCCTGTGGCGCGTAGGCCGTGTTCAAGGTCGACAGCAGTTTGGACACGACGGTCTCGTCGTCGAGCCCATCGAGCTGCCGGGCGAAATTGCCGGAGGCAACGCAGATCAGCGCCTGCGCCGCCGTTGGCAGCCGGAAGTATTGCCAACATCCGCCGAGGGCACTGTCGTAGACATAGTAGTCGCAGTTTTCCGCAATCGCGTCCGGCATCTGCTTCGGACAGAACGCGACCTTCTTGTACGATCCGAGCATGACATATCCCAGCGCGTTGGTCCGTTCGGAGGTCAGCGGTGGCTCGAACGCGATGCCGGCAATCGCGCTGCATGGCACCGTGACGATGCAGTAGTCATATTGGCCGACGACTTCTTCTCCGGCGCAGATCCGGCATTGATTTTCCGACGTGATCAGCCGGATGGCGGAGACCACGGTCGCCGGGCGGAGCGCGAGCGTGTCGGGAAAGTTCTTCAGAAGACTTTGCCCATAGGCGTTGACGAGCGTCCCGAGGCCGCTCTTGACGAAGAGAACATTGCCGCTACCTTCGTGCTGCCGCGCGCGGTCGGCCGCGACGTATTGCCAGGGCTCGGCGGATTCTGCGACCGATCCGTATTGGCTCGAGCCGAGCGCTAGCACGGCGTCGGCGCTTGTCCCTGGGGATTGTGCGATCGGAGGCGCGTTATTGAGCTTCTCCGCTGCGGCGTATCCATCCTCCAGTTGCTTGTCGACCTTGGCAGTTCCAGGGGTGCCGTAGCTGTCCTGCCAGACGCCCTCGATCTGCATTCGATAGAATGTCTTTGAGGCCTTGTCGTCGCGTGTCAGCAGCTCGTAATTCAGGGCGCTCGCGATCGCCGTCCAGGGGTTGTCCTCGGGGTCCTGGATGAACTGTGGCCCGAGATCGAACGGAAAATCCTGGTCCAGACGGGTCCAGGCGCGGCCACCGAAGCGCTCATAGGCATCGATCAGCACGACGTGCTGCTTGTTCTTCAGGAGCAGTTGGGCTGCGCCAAGGCCGGCGCAGCCGCCGCCGATGATGGCGACCTTGACCATGTTCGTCCGTCCTCGATGCGACAATGGCGATGTGGCATCGCCTGGATCTTCAAGTTCTTGGTGGTCCTGGCACATCGTCCGTGCCGTGCATTCGAATTCAGAGGTTCGCCTTGGTCAGGTGGTGGGGAGGGGTCGCGAGGAGGGCGGCCTCCATCTCTATCAATGTGCCGAGTGTCTCGGCCAGCAGCCAGCGCGTGGCCCATTCGCCGACGCGGGCTGCGCGCCAACGGCACCAGGGTATCAGCTCCATCAGGCTCCAGACGTTGAGCGGTCCCGCCCGATTGAGCGCGACACGGGCGTTGAGGCGCGGGCGCAGCTCGAAGCGGACCAGCAACGGGCAATAGCTTGTGTTGCCGAGTGGAAGAGATGCTTTGGCGAAGACGTTGACCGCCTTGGAGGCGTCGGCCTTGCCGACTGTCCCGAACGCCAGGCTTTCGCTGGCGATGTGCTCGACGGTCTGAGCGAAGGTTTCGAGCAGCGAGGTAGAAATGTCGCTCTCGCTCACGCATGTTTCGCAATGAACGGCGATGGCAGCAAGTTCGGCAGGTATGACGTTGCCCTCGATCGTCGAGGATGCGATGAGACGCTGGAGATTGGCGGCATAGCTGCCGTCCGCTACAGCCAGCGCCTTCGACACGACGGCGGCTTTGACGGCGAGTCCAGTGATGGCCGAGTTCTGACTCATCAGGAAGCCCCCGCGATCGGCGAGATGCTTGGTCATCATCGTGGAGACAGCCTGGCACCACCCGAACACCGATCCTGCCTGTTTGATCTCGTTCTCGCTCGACATGGCAAGGATCAGCTCCTTGAGCATGGTGCTGGTCACGGCATCGAATGCTCCGGCAAGGTTGGGGTCGAGACCGAGTTCGTAGGCGACGCAGAACTGCCCGAGAAGGATCGATGTCAGGCTCTTGATGCTCGGAAGACCGATACCGGAGATCTGCTGTTGGCAGAGAACAAGTCCCGCGGCTTTGGCCAGGCTCTGCTCCCACAAAATGTAGAGCTTGGCGTCCTCGGTACCGAGGACCTCGAGAAGGCGCTCCAGCCGGGTCTCGCGCTTGTTCGACGAAGGCGATATGCCGGCATCGGATTCCCGGATGACTTCGATCAGGTCGTCAATGAAGTAGCTGGCGCCCGGATAGGGAACGCCGTTGGTATTCCTTATGCCTTGACGGACGTAGAGCCACTGCTGAAGCAGTTCAATGGTGTAGTAGCGGGGAATGCCGACGTCGATCAGTTCGGCCTTGCATCCGCCAGATGGTTTTTCCGTGACCTCGCGCCACACGCTTTCCAGAGAAAGCAGCGGATCGAGACTCAAGGCGTCCTCGTCGATGACGTCCTGCCAAGTGAGCACGAAGATGTTGTTGATCAGCTTGTCGACCGTCTCCGGCGATGTAGCCTTTGTCTCCGCGTAGGTCTCCACCGAAGCGATCAGGGTCCCGGCATTGGTCATCAGATTGGCGGAAAACACGAAGTTGTCACGCAGTAGCATGTTGTCGACGATGAGCCGAACGCGCTCATAGGTTTGCCACCACTGATCCTCGGGCAGATAGGGATTGATGAGGATCTGGGTATCCCAGTCGTTTTCGCCGCGCTCGGGTGTTCCCAGAAGGTAGGCGAGGCCCCGACCTCCCTTGAGGAAGAATACGACGTCGCTGCCGAGTTCATCCGACAGTGCGACGACCATTCTCTGCAGCAGCTTGAACAGCCAGTCCTGCCCGTTGTGCAGGAGCTTCGTCAGCTGTGAGCTGGCGATGCTACGATAGATTCCATCCTCCTGCTGCTTCACCGCGAGATGATAGGGAACAAGCAGGCGGAGCAGGAAGAAGTGCGGTATCGTCTCGTTGTTGGTGACTGTGCAAAATCCGCGGACGATGCTGGACAGCGCATCGCGCACGGCGACGAGGTTCGTCAGGCTTTCGCTGGCTACGCGCCGTGCAGCGTCGACCGAGACGCCCGGCTTGATCTGCGCGCAGGCGGTCTGTACCGCCTCCCCGGACTTCTTGCAAACCTGCAGGCATGGGATCGTCCCCATACTGGGGTCGAGGTCGATCAGATACTGGCTGATCGCCGTGAATTCGCCGGCGACCTTTTGCACGTCCGTGCAGAGTTCGATCAGATGTGGGGTCTTGGCGTTGTACGCGTCGATGAGTGTTGCCAAGAGCTTCGACTGTGCAATGAGTTTGTCACGCGTGTTCTGCGCATCGCCGCCTGGCGGAAGCGGGCCGGGGAGGATCCTGAAATATCTCTCCATCAAGAGGCCAGAGCGCAACTGGCGTTTCTTGGCGGAGCTCTCGCGGGCGCTGAGCGCGGCGATGGCCTCCTGGTATGGAGGGAAATAAGGAGGCACCTGGGGCCCCTTCCGTACCCAGCGGATGGTCAGGTCGTGGTGGTCTTGCACA
>JBARNF010000631.1:0-17993 GCA_049802835.1 Bradyrhizobium sp. | reverse complement strand
GCGTCGAGATCTTGCCCTCGTAGTCGCGATGGCTGTAGCCGAGCGCGTTCTTCTTGATGCCGGGATGCTGGAACTTCGGCTTTGCGATGTAGGTCATGAGAGCCTCGCATCAACCGGCGTCGTCATGACCGGGCTTGTCCCGGCCATCCACGTCGGGGCCTTAACAAAGGAAGATGTGGATGCCAGGCACAAGGCCGGGCATGACTGTGGAGAGAGTGGACGCGCAATCACGACACGGCCTTGCGACGCGGTGTGACTTTGATGTGGTCCTGGTGGTCGCCGATCTGATCGGCAATGAAGCGCGCCGTGATCGGCGTGCCGTCATAGTGGAGGATCGGAACCAGGCGGACCGGATCGATGCCGTTCTCGTTGACGATCAGCTGGCGCAGCTGGGCGTCGCGGTTCTGCTCGACCACGTAGACGAAGTCGTGCTCGGCGATGAAGCTCGCCACGCTCGAATGGAACGGGAAGGCGCGGATGCGCAGCCGGTCGAGATGATGGCCGCGCGATTCCAACAGCCCGATCGCCTCGTCCATCGCCGGCGCCGTCGAGCCGAAATAGATCACGCCATATTTGGTCGGCTTGGCGGCATTGGCCTGCAGCGGCCGCGGCACCATGTCCTGCGCGGTCTGGAACTTGCGCAGCAGACGCTGCACGTTGTCGGCGTAGACGGCGCCTTCCTCGGAGTAGCGCGCGTAGCGGTCGCGCGAGGTGCCGCGGGTGAAGTACGAGCCCTCGGTCGGGTGCGTGCCGGGATAGGTGCGGAACGGGATGCCGTCGCCGTCGACGTCGAGGTAGCGGCCGAAATCGCGGCCTTCCTCCAGCATCTCGGCGGTCATCACCTTGCCGCGGTCATACTGCCTGGCATCGTCCCACTTCAGCGGACGGCACAGCCGCTGGTTCATGCCGATGTCGAGGTCGAGCATCAGGAAGATCGTGGTCTGCAGCCGCTCGGCGAGATCGAACGCGGCGGCGGCAAATTCGAACGCTTCCGCGGGGTCCTCGGGGAACAGCAGCACATGCTTGGTATCGCCGTGCGAGGCATAGGCGCAGGCGATGAGATCGCATTGCTGGGTGCGGGTCGGCATGCCCGTCGAGGGACCTGCGCGCTGCACGTTCATGATGACGGCCGGGATTTCCGCGAAATAGGACAGGCCGATGAACTCGGTCATCAGCGAGACGCCGGGGCCCGACGTCGTCGTGAAGGCGCGGGCGCCGTTCCAGGAGGCGCCGACCACCATGCCGATCGAGGCGAGCTCGTCCTCGGCCTGCACGATCGCGTATTTGGCCTGGCCCGTCTCCGGATCGTGCCGCAGCTTCTTGCAGTGGTTGGTGAAGGCTTCGGCCAGCGACGATGACGGCGTGATCGGATACCAGGCGCAGACCGTGGCGCCGCCATAGACCGCGCCGAGCGCGGCGGCGTTGTTGCCCTCGATGAAGATGCGGTCGCCGACTTTGTCGGCCTTGCGAATGCGCAGGCCGATCGGGCATTTCAGGTTCTGCAGCGCCCAGTCGCGGCCGAGATGCAGCGCATGGACGTTGGAGGAGAGGAGCTTCTCCTTGCCCTTGTACTGCTCGCCGATCAATTGCTCGATCAACTTGGGATCCATGTCGAGCAGCGCCGACAGCGCGCCGAGATAGATGATGTTCTTGAACAGCTGGCGCTGGCGCGGATCGCTGTAGGTCGAGTTGGTGATCGCGGTTAGCGGCACGCCGATGACGGTGATGTCGTCGCGAAACTTCGTCGACGGCATCGGCTTGGTCGAATCGTAGAACAGATAGCCGCCCGGCACGATGCCCGCGACGTCCTTGTCCCAGGTCTGCGGGTTCATCGCCACCATCAGGTCGGTGCCGCCGCCGCGGGCGCCGAGATGGCCGGCCTCGGTGACGCGCACCTCGTACCAGGTCGGCAGGCCCTGGATGTTGGACGGGAAGATGTTGCGCGGGGAGACCGGCACGCCGTGGCGGAGCACGGCGCGGGCGAACAATTCATTGGCGCTGGCCGAGCCTGAGCCGTTGACGTTGGCGAAGCGGACGACGAAGTCGTTTACGCTGCTGAGCGGCGCTTGCTGGGACATGCGTTACCTGCGTGGGTCGTCTCGATGAAATACTTCTGCATGTCCCACGCACCGGTGGGGCAGCGTTCGGCGCACAGGCCGCAATGGAGGCAGACGTCCTCGTCCTTCACCATCACGCGCCCGGTCTTCAGATCCGATGACACGTAGAGGCTCTGGTCGGGATGAACAGACGGTGCCTTCAACCGGGAGCGTAGATCGGCCTCCTCGCCATTGTCGGTGAAGGTGATGCAGTCCATCGGGCAGATGTCGGCGCAGGCATCGCATTCGATGCACAGCGTGTTGGAGAACACCGTCTGCACGTCGCAGTTCAGGCAGCGATGCGCCTCGCCGAGCGCGAGCTTGACGTCGTAGCCGAGCTCGACCTCGGTGCGGATGTCCTTCAGCGCGACGACCTTGTCGCGATGCGGCACCTTGAAGCGCTTCTCGGCCGAGATGTCGTTGTCATAGCTCCATTCGTGGATGCCCATCTTCTGCGAGGAGATGTGCACCTCGGGCAGCGGCCGCTCGGTGATGTCCTCGCCCGACAGCAGACGATGAATCGACAGCGCAGCGTCATGGCCCTGTGCGACGGCCCAGATGATGTTCTTCGGTCCGAAGGCGGCATCGCCGCCGAAGAACACCTTCGGATTGGTCGAGACGAAGGTGGTCGGATCGACCTTGGGCATGTGCCGCTTGTCGAAATCGATGCCGCAGTCGGCCTCGATCCAGGGAAACGCATTCTCCTGGCCCACCGCGACCAGCACGTCGTCGCAGGGGTAGGTTTCGTCGGGCTCGCCCGACGGCACCAGCGAGCGCTGGCCGTTGTCATCATATGCGGCCTTCACCTTCTGGAAGGTGACGCCGGTCAGCTTGCCGCCGTCGTGATTGAAGGCTACTGGCACCAGATAGTTGAGGATCGGAATGTCCTCATGCAGCGCGTCCTCCTTCTCCCACGGCGACGCCTTCATCTCCTCGAAGCCGGAGCGCACGATGACCTTGACGTCCTCGCCGCCGAGCCGGCGCGCGGTACGGCAGCAATCCATCGCGGTGTTGCCGCCGCCGAGCACGATTACGCGCCTGCCGATCTTGTCGGTGTGGCCGAACGACACGCTCGACAGCCAGTCGATGCCGAGATGGATATTGCCGGCGGCTTCCTTGCGGCCGGGAATATTGAGCTCGCGGCCGCGCGGCGCGCCGGAGCCGATGAACACGGCATCATAGTTCTCGGCCAGCAGCTTCTTCAGGCTGTCGATGCGATGGCCAGCCTTGTAATCGACGCCGAGGCCGAGCACGTAGCCCGTCTCTTCGTCGATCACGCTGTCGGGCAGCCGGAACTTGGGGATCTGCGAGCGCATCATGCCGCCGGGCTTGGGGTCGGCGTCGAACACGGTGCAGTGATAGCCGAGCGGAGCAAGATCGCGCGCCACCGTCAGCGAGGCCGGGCCGCCGCCGACCAGCGCGATGCGTCGGCCATTGCGTGGGCCCGGGCGCGGCATGCGCGGCTGGACGTCGTCCTTGAAATCAGCTGCGACGCGCTTCAAGCGGCAGATCGCGACCGGGCTCTCCTCGACGCGACTGCGGCGGCAGGCGGGTTCGCAGGGGCGGTCGCAGGTGCGTCCGAGAATGCCCGGGAATACATTCGATTTCCAATTGATCATGTAGGCATCGCCGTAGCGACCCTCGGCGATCAGTCGGATGTATTCGGGGACCGGGGTGTGTGCGGGACAAGCCCATTGGCAATCGACGACTTTGTGAAAGTAGTCGGGGGCCGAAATATCAGTCGCTCTCATTCTTACCCTGTCCGCGCGGCGAACCATGATCGCGCGGCCTTCCTGAGATGAGGACGACTGTCGTTCAGGATCAGCGGCGGATCCGATGTGGTCCGAAGCCGGCCCTGTTCGTCGCCCTTCTGTTTTTTGAATGGCTCAATTGAATAGTCTTATCAGACTAGAGCCATTCCAAGGCGCACACAAAGGCAAATTTGCGCAAGGCTTGCCTTTCGCATTCAGTGTGCGGCGCCGCATTCCGGCCGCGCTGTCGTCACCTGGCCTGTTGCATTGCCGCATTTTGCGTCCGCCCTGAATCCGCCTGCTGCCCGACCACGTCATTGATCGAGAACAATGCACTCAGCCAAAGGCGATGTCCGAGCGGCTCAGATCCCACATCAGCCGGTACAGTCCGACCGAGATCTGTGTCGCGAGCGGACCGTCGATCGCCGCAAAGCGGGTCGTCATCAGCGTGGCGATGGCATGGCTGTCGGTGCCGTCGATCAGGACGAACCAGTCGGCCTCGCGCGAGCTTGCGGGCAGTTCCGCGGCGGGGCCGCCGGAGAGCGCGGCGTCGCCTTCGAGCAGATGCATCGAGATGATGCCGTCGAGGTCACGCGGATCGAGCTCGATCTGCAGCGCGGCGCGCAATGCCGCGTCCTGCGCGGGCTTTGGCCGCAGCCGGATGATGCCGAGCACGGCGCCGCGGCCACAGCCTATCGAGATCGTGATGCGCGCGACGCTGCGGATCATGTTCCTGAAGCGCGGCATGACCGCTTTCGACCATTCCGTCGGCGCGTCGAGACGCGCGCGATAGGCCGCGCTGTCGAGCGCGTCGATGGTCTCGGTCGAATACAGGCAGAGATATTTCGGGCTGCCCTGCTCGGCGACGTAGCGTCGGGCCTCGATGAAGCCGGGGATAGCGACGCGCTCTTCGAGATGCTCGCGATCGTACCAGCGGTTGAAGTCGGCCTCGTCAGCGGCATCGATGTTCATCGACGTCAAAAGCATGCCTTTTCCGGCGATGGGCATTGGGATGGGTCCTTGTTTGGCGGCAAACGGCTCGCGGTGAGGAGCGCAATTCGCGCGTCTCGAAACATCAGGCCGGAATGTGTCGGGCCGCATCCTTCGAGGCGCCATGCTGCACATGGCCCTCAGGATGAGGCGACAGGACCACGTCTTTATGGTGCCGTCGTGCGCGCCGCCATATCGGAGATGGCTTTCATGACCGCATCGCGGATGCCGGGGTCATAAAGATTGTGACCTGCGGCTTCCACGACACGGATTTCGGCGTCGTGCCAGAGTTCGGCCAGCCGCGCGGAGGTCGATGGCGGACAGAGCAGGTCATAGCGGCCCTGCACGATGATGCCGGGAATGCCGGCGAGCCTGCTCGCATCGCGCAGCAGCTGGCCAGGCGCCATGAAGCTGTCGTTCGCGAAGTAGTGCGCCTCCATGAACGGCGTTGCCGGCAATGCGCTGCCGGAACGGATGGCAAGCCGATCGAGCCGGGCGCGCGCCGGCTTGACCTCCGACAATGCGCGCTCGACGTCGTGCCAGGCGCGGGCGGCCGGGCCATGGACGGCCGGATCGGGATCGAGGATGCGTCGAAAGTAGGAGTCGCACGGATTGGCGCGCTCGTCGTCCGGCAGCAGCTCCAGAAAGTCGCGGTGGAGCGCCGGATGAAAGCGCGCCAGCGTCTCGTCGAAGGCGGCTTCCACCTCCGCGCGGCTGCCCAGAAAGGTCGCGCGCAGGACCAGCCCCGTCACGCGCGTGGGATAGGCCTGGGCATAGGCCAGCGCCAGCGTCGCCCCCCAGGAGCCGCCGGTGACGATCCAGCGTTCGAAGCCGAATTTCTTGCGGATCGCCTCCATGTCGGCAATCAGGTCGGGCAGGGTGTTGTTGTCGCGGCCGCGCGACGGGCGCGAGCGTCCGGCGCCACGCTGGTCGAACAGCACGGCATGGAAGCGCTCGGGATCGAACAGGCGGCGGTGATCCGGCTGGCAGCCGGAGCCCGGCCCGCCGTGCAGATAGACGGCCGGGATGCCGCCTTCGCGGCCGCTGCTCTCGACATAGATCTGGTGCCCGCCGGACACATCGAGCCATTCCGACGTCAGCGGCGCGAACGGATCACTGCGGCTCGCCGAGGCGCGGCCGGCTTCAGCATCAGGCATCGCCGCTCTCGGGCGTGCCGCCGGCAAAGTTGCGATACAGGAAGCGGTCCTGGCCCGAGGCGGCGTCGCGCTCGGCCTGCTTGAAGATGCTCTCGTGCAGCGGCGACAGGGTGCAGGCCGGATCAGTGTTGCCGGCGTCGCCCGTCAGCGCAAACGCCTGACAGCGGCAACCGCCGAAATCGATCTCGCGGAACTCACAGCTCTTGCACGGCTCCTTCATCCAGCCGGTGCCGCGATAGCGGTTGAAGGCCTCGGAGTTCTGCCAGATCCAGGCGATCGAGTTGTTCGAGCGCACCGACATGAAGTCGAGCCCGGTGATGCTCTCGGCCGCATGGCAGGGCAGGATCTTGCCCGAGGGCGAGATGTTGAAGAACTGCCGGCCCCAGCCGCCCATGCATTTCTTCGGCCGCAGCGCGTAGTAGTCCGGTACCACGTAGTCGATCGTCAGCGTGCCCTTGAGGCGCTCGCGGGCGTCCTCGACCAGCCGGTCGGTCTCTTCGAGCTGGGCATAGGTCGGCATCAGGCTGGCGCGGTTCTTCAGCGCCCAGCCGTAATATTGCACGTTGGCGACCTCGAGCCGGTCGGCATCGAGATCGAGCGCCATCTGGATGATGTCCGGCAGCTGATGCAGGTTCTGCCGGTGCATCACCGCGTTCACGGTCAGCGGCAGCTCGAGCTCGCGGGTCCAGCGCGCGACCTCGAGCTTCTTGGCGTGGCCGCCCTTGTAGCCGCCGACGCGGTCGGCGACATCGGGCTCATTGCCCTGGAAGCTGATCTGGACGTGGCACAGTCCGGCATCGGCGAGCTCCTTGAGCCGCTCGCGCGTCAGCAGCACCGCCGAGGTGATCAGGTTGGTGTACAGCCCGACGTCATTGGCGTGCTGCACCAGCTCGACGAGGTCCTTGCGCGCGGTCGGCTCGCCGCCGGAGAAGTGAATCTGCAGCACGCCAATCTCGGCGAGCTCCGACAGCACCTTTTTCCATTCCGCGGTCGTCAGCTCCTGTCCGGCGCGATCGAGCTCCAGCGGGTTCGAGCAGTACGGGCATTGCAGCGGGCAGCGGTGGGTGAGCTCGGCCAGCACCGCGAGCGGAATGCCGAAGGTCTCCGCCACCGAGCCGCGCCGCTCCAGCACGGCGAGCCCGTCATTGTTGTCGGCACGCGGCGATGTTTCGGTCAGCTCGGTCATGATGTCATCTCCCGAACTTCGGTCAGGAAGCCCTTGTCGGCGAGATCCTGCAGCATGGCGACAACGTCGGTCGCGATGACATCGCGGGGCGCGGCATATTTCGCCGCCAGCTCGTCAATGATGCCAGCGACGCTGCGCGCGCCGTCGCACAGCTTCAGCACTTCCACCGCGATCTCGTCCGGCGCCAGCACGCGCTCCGGCGCCAGGATCACCCAGACCTGACGCGTCTCGTCGAACTTCAGCTTGGTATGACGCGGCAGCACCGCGCGGCTGGTTTCGGTGACTTGGATGTGACGCGGGGCCATGGTGGCTCTCTATGTCGTGTAGTCGTGAAGAAGCACGGTGGCCGCGCAGAGCGCGATGCAGCTCCCCTCCCCCTTGCGGGGAGGGGTCGGGGGTGGGGGTCTCAGCAAAGACTTCCCGTGTGGACCCCCCACCCCGACCCTCCCCCGCAAGGGGGGAGGGGGCGCACTGCCCGTGTGCCGAGAGGTACGTTCCACAACGCGCACGATCAGCCCTCCTTCGGCACGAACGCGCCGGGTGGGATGTTGCCTTCGACATAGGCGTAGTACAGCGCGTCGAGCTGCACCCACAGCACGTTGGTCTTGAAGATCAGCGCGTTGCAGACGGCGGCGCGTTGTTCCGGCGTGGTGGCGTGCTCCCTCACGTAATGCAGCGCGAAATTGGCATCACGTGGCGCCTGGGTCAGGCGCCGCTTGAAGTAGCTCATCGTATCGTTGTTGACGAAGTTGTAGTGCTCGAGCATGCCCGAGATGCGCTCCTCGTGAATGCTCGGCGCGAACAGCTCCGTCAGCGACGAGGCGATCGCCTCCAGCGGCGAGCGGTCGCGGCAGAAATGCACATAGGCCTCCACCGCGAAACGCGTCGCCGGCAGGATGCCTTCGGTGGATTCGACGTAAGCCGTGTCGAGGCCGAGACCTTCCGTCAGCTTGAGCCAGCGCTCGATGCCGCCTTCAGAGCCGACATCGCCGTCGTGATCCTCGATGCGGTGCCGCCATTCCAGCCGCGTCGCGCGATCGCGGAAGCGCGTCATCACCATCGCATCCTTGAGCGGGATGGTCGACTGATAGTAGTAGCGGTTCAGCGCCCAGGCCTGCACCTGGCCCTTTTTCAGCTTGCCGCCGTGCAGCAGCTTATGAAACGGGTGCAGATTGTGATAGCGCGTCGCGCCGATGTGGCGCAGCGCGGCTTCCAGTTCGCTGGCATTGTTGAGCGTTACACCACGGCCGATCGACAGCGCCGTCATTCCACTGAGATTCACGTCACTCACAGCACGATCTCCATCCCTTCGGCGGGGATTTCCCATCCCTCGCGTTCCAACGTTTGCCGCTCGGGTGAGGCGTGCAGCCACGCCGGATTGGAGTTGTTGATGTGCAGGAAGATCTTCCTGCCGATCCCGATATCCGCCAGCTGCTTGATTGCGCCGCTTTCTCCGGACATCGCGATATGTCCCATGCTTTGCCCGGTCTTGTTGCCGAGTCCGGCCTGGATCATTTCGTCGTCGCGCCACACCGTGCCGTCGAACAGCACCAATGGCGCGCCTGCCAGTCGCTTCTTCAAATCCTCGTCGACGCCTGCACAGGCGGCGATCACGTAACAATATTGCCCGCTCGCGCTGTTCGCAATCCTGAGGCCCAGCGTGTCGCCGATCGATGAGCTGCCGCCGGGATGCTGCCTGTCGCGCAGATACCAGGCGCTGGTGCCGGAGACGGCGAACGCGGTGATTTCCAGGCCCGAAGGCGTGCCGTCCTGCAATTGCGGTCGGAACGGGACGTCGATCTCGATCGGCACGCGGCGCACGTTCTCTTCCTTGAGAACATCGAAGATGTTGTTCGAACGCAGGATCGCCAGCACCTTCGGATGCGCATGGATCGAGAACGGCGCGCTTTCGCGCATCGACAGCAGTCCCGTGACCGCGTCGATCTCGCCGTTGGTGAGGATCACCCCGGCGATCGGACTGTGGCGCAGCGCGCCCGGCTTCGGATGCAGTTGCGGCGTGCTGGTGACCTGTTGACGCAGGTCGGGCGAGGCGTTGATCAGGAACCAGTTGATACCGTCGGCACTGACGGCGACCGAGGCCTGGCTGTTGCGAATCTCGGGATGGTCGGTGCGGGCGGCACGACACACCGCGCAACCACAATTCCACTGGGGAACTCCGCCGCCCGCGGCGGCGCCCAGGACGACGATGCGAAGCATGAGCCGTCTCCTGGAATTCAGCTGTGATCGCGCACGCGATTACCGGTCGGTATCAAGGTGACGAGGGTGGACGCCGGATCAGCGCACTGGCTGGCACACAAGCTGCTGGCACATACGCGATCGCTGACACCCACCCTCAAACGTCGACGCCCTGATCGGCGGGACCTGGACGTCACACCTGCGAATTATTTGCGGGCCGCGCAGGCATACATGTTGATTTCCATGCCAACCGGCACTTCAACGATCTTCGGTGCTTTCCAGGCCATTGTCCTCTCCTTCAAGTCGGGACGGTTATCGTCCTCAGCATTAAACTACCGTGCTACGAAAAGTTCGCCAGTGGAATCTTTTTGTTTGAGCCTCTCAGGCCTGCTTATTGCGGTGCGAAGCCGCAGACGCGAATTGCCGCCCTTTCCATCGGATCGGGCCGTGAAAACAACGGATTCGTGATCGATGGCTTCGCATGCCCGTCCTGTTCCGCCGTTAGCCTTGGGCGGAATGGGCTGGATAAAGCAGATGTGAGACGCTCCGAGACTTCAAAACCCCAGTGCGCGACCCCATTGGAAACTGACGATGCCTAGATACTTCTTCAACACACGGATTGGCGAGGAACTGGTCTCCGACACGGACGGCGAGGTACTGCGCAATCCGGACCGCGCCTGGGAAGTGGCGCGCGACATGATCAAAGAGCTGCTGCGCACCGAGGGTGGCAACGCGGCGCTGCTGACGGCCGTCATCGAGATCACCGACGAGGATGGTGAGATCGTGCTGGAGTTTCCGTTCGCCGAAGCGATTTTTAGTATGCCAGCTCAATCCATGACGCGCCATTGAGCGCGCGAGAGGCGCGGCGCGACGGCGCGTGAGTCGCGGCATTCCCGCTGATCGGACGGGCGTTGGATCGACCGCGCGCGCGAGCCGATGATCCGGGCAGGGTCAGCGGGAATGGCGCGGACGCACCAGTTCGCCGCGCGTGCTGGCGATCCCCATCTCGAAGCTGTCGGCGATGCGCCGTGCGCGGATGATGAAGAGCTCGGCAAGGTCTGGTGCGAACAGCTCGCGCGCCGTGGCCTCGAACAGCTGCAGCCAGCGGTCGAAGTGGGCGCCCTGCAGCGAGAGCAAGAGATGCGGCCGCATCGGCGCGCCGCTGTAGCGGCCGGTCTTCAGCAGCATCGACGACCAGAAATCGCTGATCTTGCCGATATGCTCGTCCCAGTCGTCGACGGTGCGGTTGAAGATCGGACCGATCAGCTCGTCCTCACGCGCGCGCCCGTAGAAGGTCTGCACTAAGAGGCGGATGGAGGCCTCGTCGAGTTCCGGATGTTGAACCGCGAGAGGGTGGCGATCGGGCTGAGCGGCAGGCATGGTCATGGCGCTGTATATAGGCACTCGCAACGCCAATGGAAACGATCGGGGCGCCGCTCCGATCCGAGCGGCCGCCCGCTGGTCGATCAGGGCAGGCTGATGAACTCCACCCAGTTCGGCTTCTTGCCGACCGCATAGGATTTCAGCTTCTCCAGCGCGCCGCTGGCCGGATCGATCCGGTAGACCGTCATGCCGTTCGAAAGCTCGCCGACGGCAGCGAGATAGCGCCTGCTGGAATCGATGTTGAAGCCGCGCGGTTGCGTCTCGGTCGGAACGCTGCCGATGGTCGTGAGGCGTCCGCTGGCCGGATCGACCTTGAACGCTGCCAGCGTATGCGAGCCGCGCTCCGACGCGTAGAGGAACTGGCCATTCGGCGTCACATGCAGGTCGGCTGCCCAGGGCTTGCCGGAGAAGCCGGCGGGCAGGGCGGTGGTCCGCTGCTGCTCGCTCCAGATGCCCTTGTCGGCGTCATAGGCGAAGACGGCGAGATCCGCGTTGAGCTCGTGCAGGAGATAGATGAACTTGCCGTTCGGGTGGAAGATGAAGTGGCGCGGCCCGGATTTCTCCGGCGTCTTCACCGTCAGCGCGTCGTTCGCCGTGAGCGTGCCGGTGGCCGCATCGAAGGCGAAGCCGAGCACCTGGTCGGAGCCGAGATTGGTCGCGAACACGAAGCGGTTGTCGGGCGAGGGCAGGAAGGCGTGGGCGTTCAGCCCGGTCGGGATCACCTGGCTCGGCGCGGCGACGACGCCGTTGGCCTGAACCGGATTCACCGCGACCTTGTTGCCGCCATAGGAGGCGCTGAACAGCACCTTGCCGGTGCGATTGAAGGCGATGTTGGCCATGCTGTCGGCGAGCGGGCCGTTGCCGACATGCGTGAGCTGGCCGGTCTTGGCGTCGATGGCGAAGCTTTCGGCCAGGTAAGGCTGCGAACGGATGCCGGCGATCAGCACCCGCTTGTCCGGACTGATGGCGAGCGGGGTCGAGGAGCCGGCCTTCTCCACGCCGACGAAACCAGCGGTCTGCACCGGGGTCATCTCGCCGGTCAAGGCATCGAATTTGAACACGCTGATGTCGTTGCTGTCGGCGTTGCCGACGTAGGCATAGGTCTCGGCATGCGACGCGCGCGGCGCCAGCGCTGCCGCGACGGCGGCCAGGACGAGTGTTGCGGCCATGGTGGTGCCCGATCCGATCATGTGGTTTCCCCCTTTTATGATGTGCTTGGTTGAGGTCTTAGAGTCGATTGCGAAGCTTGGCCAAGCTTGATTCCGGATCGATCGATGCGAGAAGGGTATTGATGGGCTGTCCCGGGGTCCGGGCGGAAATGCCGCGCTGCAACGCGACGCTGCATGGGCCACCTCGATTTGCGCGGCTTTCTCCATGGCGTCCTCCGCGCTAGAACGCGGGACCATCACGGAGTTGTCCATGACCGATCTCTGGCGCCTGCCGGCTGCCGACCTCGCCGCCCTCATCAAGTCGAAACAGGTCTCCGCCAGGGATGCCGCTCAGGCGGCGCTGGCCCGGCTCGACGCCGTCAATCCGCAGATCAATGCCGTGATCGATCACCGGCCGGAGGACGTGCTGCAGCAGGCCGACGCCATCGATGCGCGGCTCGCGCGCGGTGAGGATCCGGGGCCGCTCGCCGGCGTGCCGGTGACGATCAAGGTCAATGTCGACCAGGCCGGCTTCGCCACCACCAACGGCCTGACGCTGCAGAAGGACGCGATCGCGTCGGCGCACAATCCTGTCGTCAACAACCTGGTCAAGGCCGGCGCCGTGCTGCTCGGCCGCACCAACACACCGGCGGTGTCGTATCGCTGGTTCACCAGCAATCTGATCCACGGCCACACCAAGAACCCGCGCGACCCTGGCATCACCCCGGGCGGCTCGTCCGGTGGCGCCGGATCGGCCACCGCGGCCGGCATCGGCCATATCGGCCATGGCACGGATATCGCCGGCTCGGTGCGCTATCCGGCCTATGCCTGCGGCATCCATGGTCTGCGTCCCACGGTCGGCCGCATCCCCGCCTTCAACACACAGTTCCCCGAGCGCCCGATCGGCCCGCAGATCAGCGCCGTCTCGGGACCGCTGGCGCGCACCGTCAACGACATCAGGATCGCGCTGGCGGCGATGTCGGCGCGCGATGTCCGCGATGTCTGGTGGATGCCGGTGCCGCTCGAGGGCCCTGATCTGCCGAAGCGGGTCACGCTCTGCGTCAACCCGGATGGGCTGAATCCGGTGCCGGAGGTTGTGGCCGCGCTGCGCGATGCCGCCAAGCGTCTCGAAGCCGCCGGCTGGACCGTCGAGGAGATCGCGGACACCCCGCCGATGCAGGAGGCCGCCTTGCTGCAGACGCGGCTGTGGCTCGGCGACGGCTACGAGGCGCAACTGGCCGCGGCCGAGCGGGAGGGCGATCCCGGCGCGCTCGCCTGCCTGCGCGGCAACCGCGACAAGGTGCACCCGTTCGACCTGTCGCAGACCTTGGCGCGCCGCGCCGCGCTGACCCGGCAATGGCTCGTCTTCATGGAGCAGCATCCGCTGCTGCTGCTGCCGGTGTCGGGCATGCTGCCGTTTGCCGACCAGCTCGACCGCAAGGACGAGGAGTCGTTCAAGCAGGTCTGGCACGCGCAGCTGACGCAGATCGCGATTCCCTTCTTCGGCCTGCCGGGCCTCACGGTGTCTACCGGCATGGTCGGGCGCGTTCCCGTGGGCGTCCAACTGGTCGGGCAGCGCTTCCGCGAGGACATGTGCCTCGCCGTCGGCGAGGCGATCGAGGCCGGCGGCACGCCGCCGTCGCCGATCGATCCGGTGCTAGGGTGATGCCGAACCTCTACGATTTCACCGCGACCTCGCTGTCAGGCGAGGAGGTGCCGCTGAAGCGGTACGAGGGGCAGGTGCTGCTGATCGTCAATACCGCGAGTGCCTGCGGGTTCACGCCGCAATATCGCGGGCTCGAGGCGCTGCATCGGGCCTTGGCGCCCAGGGGCTTTGCCGTGCTCGGATTTCCCTGTAACCAGTTCGGCGCCCAGGAGCCCGGCACGGCGGAGGAGATCGGCGCGTTCTGCGCCGGCAAGTACGACGTGACGTTCCCACTGTTTGCGAAGATCGACGTCAACGGTGCCGACGCGCATCCGCTGTACAGGTTCCTGAAGGGCGAGAAGACGGGCCTGCTGGGGTCGGCGATCAAGTGGAATTTCACCAAATTCCTGGTCGATCGCACCGGTCATGTGGTGTCGCGCCATGCGCCGACCACCACGCCCGAGGCTTTGCGAAAAGAGATCGAGGCGCTGCTATGAGCGAGAACGAGACCACTGCGACCGCATTTCCCGACCGCCTCTCGGTCGATCCGAAGAGCCCCTATTACAATGCGGACATCCTGGCGCGCGACGTCGGCATCCGCTTCAAGGGCGCCGAGAAGACCAATGTCGAGGAGTACTGCATCAGCGAAGGCTGGATCCGCGTCGCCGCCGGCACCGCCAAGGACCGCTACGGCAACCCGCTGACTATCAAGGTGCACGGCCCGGTCGAGCCGTATTTCAAGGATTGAGGCGGACTGCTGCGGGCCTCTGGCGGCCGGATCCGCTGACCTCTGGCCTCCGCGATGAGGCGAACCGCCAACCCAGGACTCGTCATGCCCGGGCTCGTCCCGGGCATCCACGTCGTAATTCTGGGCTCGGACGTGGATGGCCGGGACAAGCCCGGCCATGACGATGTGGAGAAGGTCGGGGTCAAAGCAGCTTTGGCACCCGCGTCGCGATGGGTAATTTCGAACCTTTGCCGCAGATATTTGAGCGTTGTTCAAAATTATCTTGAACGTTGCTCACGTTTGGCTACACTCACCTTTGTCCGCCATACCGGCACCGGTTCGCGACGCGCAACGCCCAGGCGTTGGCGCGACCGGACTGCGCGTGCCGTCTCCGGCGGGTCCAAAGGGTGAAGACAATGTCCTATTCGGAACATGATCTGCAGGGCGCCGCCCGAGCCGGCGCCATCAGCCGCGATGATCTGCAGCGGCTGCTGACCTACCTCCAGGGCCAGGCGCCCGCGACCGGCGCTCCCTCGGCGAAATTCGATGCCGCCCATCTGCTCTGGTACGCCGGCGCGCTGATCGTGATCGGCGCGATGGGCCTGTTCTCGACGGTGGCGTTCTCGCAGCTGGGTGGCCGCGCACTGACCGCTTGCGCGCTCGCCTACGCCGCGGCCTTCGGCCTCGCCGGCAACCATTTGTGGCGGCGGAGCTTGCGCGTGCCCGGCGGCCTCCTGATCGCGATCGCGGTGTCGATGGCGCCGCTCGCCGTCTACGGCATTCAGGCCGAGTTCGGCTGGTGGGGGAAGTTCGGCAAGCCCGGCACCGTCCACGACTTCTACATCTGGATCAAGGGCAGCTGGCTGTTCATGGAGATCGCCACCATCATCGCAGGCAGCATCGCGCTGCGCTTCTATCGCGTGCCGTTCATCGTCGCGATCATCTCGGTCGCGCTGTGGTTCATGTCGATGGATCTCACGCCCTGGATCTTCAACGTCAGCCATTTCGACTGGGAGATGCGCCGCATCGTCTCGATCTGGTTCGGACTCGGCATGCTCAGCGTTGCCTGGATCGTGGACTACAACAGCCAAAGCCGCGACTTCGGCTTCTGGCTGCATCTGTTCGGCCTGCTGGCCTTCTGGGGCGGCATCACCGCCACCGACGGCGCGACCGAGCTCGCCAAGGCGATCTACTGCCTGATGAATGTCGGCCTGCTCGCCGTGGCCGTGATCATCGCCCGCCGTGCCTACGCCGTGTTCGGCGCCTTGGGCATCACGCTCTATCTCGGCCACCTCGCCGACTTCGTGTTCAGGGACTCGCTGCTGTTTCCCTTCGCGCTGTCGTTGATCGGCGTTGCGGTGGTTGCGGTGGGGTTGGCGTATCACCGGAAGCAGCGGGTGATTTCGGAGTGGCTCGCGGCAAATCTGCCGTCGGCTGTGCTCCGCCTGCGGCCGCAGGCTGCGTTGAGCTGAGGTGCCAGTCGCCACGAATGTTGCGGCCGTCCTTCGAGACGCCCGCCTCCGGCGGGCTCCTCAGGACGAGGTCTGAGTTCCGGGAGGGATCCAAGACCCTAATGGTGAGGAGCGCCGCTCGCGGCGCGTCTCGAACCATGAGGCCATATGCAACATGGGCCACAAGCCGAAATCGGGGAGCTCACTCTGCGGTCGTCACAATGAACCCTTCGCTCCATGCATCCTTATCGACTTCATATTCGTCGACATGGAAATAATCGGGATAATCGCGAAAGCCTGCAAATTGTAGCTTGCGCTTTCTTGCCTCATCCGCTTTGGCAGCGCTGCTGTAGACCCCGATCAGCTTGTCATCAGTATCGTTCTCATCGAGACCGTCCGTGATAGGTCGCATATGCCAAAGCAGAAAAATCCTACCCATTTAGGGGGGCTCCTCGCGTTCCGTCCGCATCAATGGTGAGGCGCCCTACTGCGTGGAAATTGCCATCAGGATCGCCACTATGAAGATAGCGGAACAGCTTAGGAAGATCGCGATATTAGCTCCCTTCCAGGCGATCAGTCGCGCTCTCAGATTGAAACTCCAAAAACTGTAGCCGGCGGCATGCAGTTGCTTCGCGGCTCTGACGTTGCTCCACATTGCGCCGCACCACGCCAGCAGGGCGACACACCAGAAAATGATGCTCACATTGGTGCCTCACCGATCACTCGTAAGCCACATTCGCGTAAAACAAACAACGATGACACTTCATTGTCGTGTCTCACTTGAGGGGGGAAGTCCAGCGCACAAAACTTCTCACTCAGAGCGACTGCATCTTTTCAAATTTCGACGCATTTACGGCTCGACCTTGTCGGCCTGGACCGGTCTTGATCGTCCTTGGGTCGCGGACGGACGTGTACACGCGAGGTGACGCCGTCACCTCGAGCCATCAAGATTGAACCAGGAGCGAATGTTCATGAGGATCACCGTCGAAACCACCGTGGCAGCCCCCATCGATCAGGTCTGGCGCGCTTATACGACGCCTGCCGACATCGTGAAGTGGAATGCCGCGTCCGACGACTGGCATACGACCAAGGCGACGGTCGACCTGAGAGACGGCGGCGCTTTCTCTTCGCGCATGGAGGCCAAGGACGGCAGCATGGGCTTCGACTTCGCCGGCACCTACACCAAGATCGTCGAACACGAGCGGATCGAATACGCCTTCGGCGACCGAAAGGCCGAGGTCCAGTTCGAGCCCGGCCCGGAGGGCGTGGTCGTTCGCGTCGTCTTCGATGCCGAAACGACGCACTCGGTCGAGCAGCAGCAGGTCGGCTGGCAGGCCATTCTCGATAGCTTCGCACGATACGTGGAGGCGAAGCCGAAGGCGTCGTGAGGGCGCGGGAGCCGAAGTCCCGACAGGCGCCGCAAGCAGCGCCTGAATCTTCCCTCTTGACAAATTCCGAAAATCAGCAATGATGTGCGCATCCTGTCCCATCGCAGAGGGGCGTACGCGTCGTCACGAACGTCGGGGCAGGGATGCGGTGGACGTGGAGGCGCAGGTGGACGACCGGCGCCTTTGCGGACGGAGAAGTCGTGTGGTCCTGGCCTCTCGACGCTGAGGTCAAGCTCGCGGTCGTTGCTTGACGGCACGCGCGGGCGATGGGGGCAAAAAAGCCAGATCCCCAGGGAGAGCACGAAGGACACCGTTAAAACCATCGCGCAGGGAAGGCCGGGATGCACCGGTCGTACCTGTGGTTCCTGCCCCGTGCACTTTTTCACGCACGGGGGCCATGGGTGTGGCCAAGCACCCGGTCTTCCCTGCGCCCTCTGCAACTATCAGAGGGACATGTTCGATGCAGCACTCGGGCGTCATGCGCCGCGAGACCGCCATGTCGTGTCCCGCGCTGTTTGAGATGTGAAACCGGTTTCTCCTCACGGTCGTCCCGGGCAAGCCGTGACGCGCGAAGCGCGGCACGGTGCCGACCCGGGACCCCTACGCCGCGGCGGTCGCGGGGTGCGAGGACTAACAACCAGTCTGCCCCAAACTACTCCCTGGGGGTATGGGGCCCGGCTTTTCGCCGGGACGACAGTGATGTTTGCGGTGTGAGCGCTCCATCTCACGAGCGTCATTGCGAGCGCAGCGACCTGTCCGCCGAAGCTCGAAGAGCGAAGGCGGAAGCAATCCAGGCTGCCTGCGCAGAGACAGTCTGGATTGCTTCGGCGCAAGAGCGCCTCGCAATGACGGAGTTTGGAGCTGGCAGTATGACG
>JBARNF010000630.1:0-2704 GCA_049802835.1 Bradyrhizobium sp. | reverse complement strand
TTACTTCTTCACCAGCGGACAGTCGCTGGCTTCCAGCGGCTTGGCGGCATCCTCCGGCGCGATGGTCGCGATCAGCTTGTAGTAGTCCCACGGATATTTGGACTCTTCGGGCTTCTTGACCTCGAACAGATAGGCCGGGATCAGGCGGCGGCCGTCGGCGCGCAGCGGGCCCTTGCCGAACAGCGGGTCGTCGGTCGGAATCTCCTTCATCTTGGCCACGACCTTGGCGCCGTCATGCGGATTGCCGCCGAGCGCTTCCAGCGCCTTCAGGTAATGCAGCGTGCCGGCGTAGTTGCCGGCCACCGTCATCGACGGCATCGTGCCCTTCGGCGACAGCTTCATGAAGCGGTTGGACCAGGCGCGGGTCTGCTCGTTCAAGTCCCAGTAGAACGACTCCGTGAAGGTCAGGCCCTGCGCCACCTTCAGGCCGAGCGCATGCACGTCGTTGACGAACAGCAGCAGCGCGGCGAGCTTCTGGCCGCCCTGGACGATGCCGAATTCCGAGGCCTGCTTGATCGCGTTGGTGGTGTCGCCGCCGGCATTGGCGAGGCCGATGACCTTTGCCTTCGAGGACTGTGCCTGCAGCAGGAAGGACGAGAAGTCGGCGGTGTTGAGCGGGTGCTTGACCGCGCCGAGCACCTTGCCGCCGGTGGCGGTGACGACGGCCGACGTGTCGCGCTCCAGCGCGTGGCCGAACGCGTAGTCGGATGTCAGGAAGAACCAGGTGTCGCCGCCCGCCTTGGTCAGCGCCTTGCCGGTGCCGTTGGCGAGCATGTAGGTGTCGTAGGTGAAGGAGATCGTATTGGCGTTGCAGGCCTTGCCGGTCAGGTCGGCGCTGGCCGCGCCCGAGTTCAGCAGGATCGAGTTCTTCTCCTTGACGAGGTTCGAGACCGCCAGCGCCACGCCGGAGTTCGGCGTGTCCATGACCACGTCGACCTTCTGAGTGTCGATCCACTGCCGGGCGATGTTGACGCCGACGTCGGGCTTATTCTGGTGGTCGCCGCTGATCACCTCGATGGTCCAGCCCTTGGCCTTCATTCCCGAGTCTTCGACCGCCATGTTGATCGCAGCGACCGAGTTGGGGCCGCCGATGTCGGCGTAGAGGCTGGACATGTCGTTGAGCACGCCGATCTTGACGACCTTGTCGTCGGCGAAGGCGGAGCCGGCAAAGCTGAGAGCGGTGGCCGCAAGCAACGCGGCAATTCGCCGCGCATGAGACGTCGTCATCTAGTCCTCCCTGGTGTCGTGTCGCGGCATGGCGTTTTTTACTGAGCCTTGGCCGTCTAACACCCTGGATAGCCGGTCTTGTGAGTTGCGGCAATGCGCCAAAAGGGGGGAGGGCCCGATCGGGCCCGGCTCACACCCGCAACGTTAACGCAGGGCGTCCGAAGTCAGCCTGAATTTCTGGATGCGCTTTCCGGTGTCGACCTCGGCGGTATAGACGTTACCTTGCTTGTCGACCGCCATCGCGTGCACCCAGTGGAATTGGCCCGCATTGCGGCCATTGTGGCCGAAGCTGCCGGCCACGCTGCCATCATCCCGCCTGATGATGCGGATCTCGTTGTTCTCGCCGTCGGCGGACAGCAGATAAGTCTGTTTCGGATCGGGCCAGATCGCGATGTCCCACACCGCGCCATTGCCCAGCGTGGTCTTCTCGAAGAACCACTCCTTGACGAACGTCCCATCCTTCCTGAACACCTGGATGCGGTCGTTGATGCGGTCGCAGACATAGACCAGGCCGTCGTCGGCGATCTTCACGCAGTGGACGGGATTGCCGAATTGCTGGGCGACCGGCGCCTTGGGGTCGTAGGGCGGCTGCTTGGCGTCATCGGGGACATGGCCATAGGCGCCCCAATGGCGCTTGTAGGCCAGCGTGGTGGCGTCGAACACAATGACGCGCCGGTTGCTGTAGCCGTCGGCGACGTAGATCTCGTTCGCATCCTTGTCGATCGCGGTCTCCGCGGGCTTGCCGAGCTGCGTGGTGTCGTTGGACCCTTTGCTCGGTGCGATCGATCCGATCTGCGCGACAAACTTGCCGTCGACCGTGAATTTCAGGATCGCATTGTCGTTGTCGGCATTGCCGCCGATCCAGACGAAGCCGCGTTCGTCGACCTCGATGCCATGCTCGCGGCCGACCCATTCGTAGCCTGCACCGGGGCCGCCCCAGGCGCGCAGCAGATTGCCGTCAGCGTCGAATTCCAGCACCGGCGGCGCCGAGATGCAGCATTTCGAGCGCGGCGGAGTGAGCGCCGCACCCTTCTCGTCGTCGGTCAGCGAGCGCGGCCGGTGAATGACCCAGATGTGGCCCTGACCATCGACGGTGATGCCGCCGACCTGGCCGAGGATCCATTTGTTGGGAAGCTGCTTGGGCCACGACGGCTCGACCGCGAAAGTCGGGACCTCAGCGGCGTTCGAGGCTCGCGGGAGCAGGAGACTGGCGGCCGTGGCGGCGAGCAAGAGGGAAGCTCTGACAAGACCGATCGCGCGTCCGCGTGGTACTCGCGCCATGGCATCCTCCCCGATCCGTGCTGCGGTCATCCGCTTATCGGCGCAGTCAATCGCGGGCAGGGCGGGGTGTCAATCGGGCCGGCTGATCGGTCCCGGCACCTCAGCCGTAGGAGATGAGAAGCTGGCGGACCGGGCTGCGCCAACGCGCGTCACCTCACCCACGCGGTTCATTTCTCTTCTTGAGGAGACCGAGGGG
>JBARNF010000629.1:0-2360 GCA_049802835.1 Bradyrhizobium sp. | reverse complement strand
AGGTCTACGGCCCCGCCTCCGTCTGCGCCGAGCAGCCGGGCTGGGACGATCTTCCGCCCGCCGAACGCGCGCAGATGAAGCGCCGCCAGGGCGTGCCTTATCCCTTGCAGGAAGCCGTCACCGTGCTGGATCCGCAGACGATGCAGGAGGTGCCGCGCGACGGCGAGACCATCGGTGAGGTCATGTTCCGCGGCAACATCGTCATGAAGGGCTATCTCAAGAACGAGAAGGCGACGCAGGAAGCCTTCGCCGGCGGCTGGTTCCACACCGGCGACCTCGGCGTGCTCGATGCGCACGGCTACGTCATCATCAAGGACCGCTCCAAGGACATCATCATCTCCGGCGGCGAGAACATCTCATCCGTCGAGGTCGAGGACATCCTCTACAAACACCCGGCCGTGCTGTTCGCGGCTGTCGTCGCCAAGCCCGATCCGAAATGGGGCGAGGTGCCCTGCGCCTTCGTCGAGCTGAAGGACGGCGCTGAAGCCACCGAGGCCGAGATCATCGCCTATTGCCGCAGCCACATGTCCGGCTTCAAGACACCCAAGGCCGTGGTGTTCGGCCCGATCCCGAAGACGTCGACCGGCAAGATCCAGAAATTCCTGCTGCGCAACGAGGTGAACTCGGCCAAGGCGATCTCGGCGTAGAGGCAGCTATCAGTAGGGCTCCGCGCACCGCATGGGCTCAGGGCTTGGTCCCAACCAGCACTTGCAGACCTGGGAGATAATCCCACTCTCTTTGTGCACTAAGGGCATTTCGGTACTGCGTTCCGGCTATGCTTCCGCCGGACGTTCCGGGAGGCAAGGGAGCTGGGTCTGAAGGCCTTGGAGGCTTTGGCCTAGCAAACGGCTTTGGGTCTCTGTGGGCGACGATGCCGGCCGCGTTTAATTCTTGGACGAAAATATCGGCGGCACTAGCGCTGACATCATCGCCCTCTCGAGTAGATACCCAAACCCCGCTTGGCCGTTCGTCTGTACCCCAGGTCGTTCCTGCGTTTGCTTTCCAGCCTGCCAAGGCCAAAACACCTGCAATTTGCGATTCTAGCGAATCAATATCAAAAGCATGTCTCAGCGGTTGGGTCGTGCCGACAGTTGCAAACACTGGCGCGAACTGATTCAATTTCTCACGGAGTACATTTTGCGCGGGTACTGACAATACACGAGGGGCAATTGCTTGCAATTGGGCTATTCGTTCCTCTCTTGCAGCATCAATTTGATGCTCAAATCGCTTCGCAATGCGGCCGGCTACTAACTCAACAGCCAGCGCGACAATGACCACGGCGAAGGCAATGTCGGCAATAGTCTCAAGCAACGGTGCCCAGTATGCTGCCGTTGCGAGCCCGCCGTCCTCCATGTTATTTCTCCGATGGGGCGACCTAAGGTTCATAGATCAACTCGCTGTCTCGGCGCCTCTAGTACCCGGAATCACAGCTAAGTGACACAGGAGCTTACGTGTCGTAAGTGCTTCAGGCACAATCCCGACGCCAATTCGCGACTCACGTTGTAAGAAAAGCGGGTACTAGTGCAACGATAGATTGCTGCATTTTTGCTAAATGGCAACTCCAATGGGACGTTTGCCTTTTCGCGATTAACGAAGTGGTCAGTCACCCCGGCTCTTCTCCGGATAGTATTGCGGAGCCTCGCGGCGATCGTACATGCCGTAGTCCCGGGTGACCTCGACGACGCGGACATAGTCCGCGCCGCTCTCGGCAAGCAATTGAGCGCTAAGCGCGAGACCGGTCGGCTCGTCCGGCAGTTCGACCAGATGGCCAAAGCGCCCTTCCCGATACACGCTGGAAAAGCTCGCGACCGGCAGCTCCTTCAGGCCGCTCAATCGCGGGCCAGCCGTTTCCGCAGCCAGCACGTAGGTCGGCGGACGCCGCTTGGGATCGTTGTACGAGGTGCGCCGCTCCGGCTGCCAGGCGGCCTGCCCCGGCCTGATCTCGTGGATCAGCTCGGCGACGCGCAGCCGGTAGTCCGAGAACACCTTGTCGCGTCCGAGCGTCTGGATGTCGTGATGATGCGCATGGACCCGCCAGGCGGTCATGGCGCCCTCGTCCTGCCAGATCTGGTAGGACAGGATGAGGTTGTCGCGGGACAGGCTCCTGAATCGATCGAGGAACAGACAGCCGCCGAGCGCATCGAGCTCGGGCCGCAGCGCGGCCGCCAGTTGCAGATACTGGTCGAGCCGTCCCGGCTTGACCTCGACTTCGAAGAACAGCGACATCATGGCAAGGCTGCTCCGTGTTAGTTCAGCGTGTTAGTTCAGCGCAGATCTACGTTGCTGCGTAGGGTGGGCAAAGCGGCACTGTCAGGCGACGTGTGCCCACCGTCCGTCCGCGGATACATCAGCAAGATGGT
>JBARNF010000628.1:0-12204 GCA_049802835.1 Bradyrhizobium sp. | reverse complement strand
CCGCCGTCACCTGGCATCCGAACGCGCCCAAGCCGCTCGCGCTGGTGCTCGGCACCAACGAGATCGCCTCCGCAGTCGCGGCCAGGCTCAACCATGCCCGCTTTGCGATCGTGCTCTGTCATGACGCGTTCCCGCCGGTGATCCGGCGCGGCATGGCCTTCGACGACGTCCTGTATGGCGACGCGCGCGACATCGACGGCGTGACCGGCTGCCGTGCAGACGACATTGCGGAGGTCGTGCGGATCCATCGCGAGCCCGGTCGCGTCGCCGTCACTGAAATGCACCTCACCGACATCATCGCCTTCCGCTATCCGGCCGTCATCATCGACGCCCGCATGCAGAAGCATCTGGTGACGCCGGATCTGCGCGGCGTCGCCGGCATTGCCGTCGGCATCGGCCCGCGCTTTGCGGTCGGGCAAAATTGCGACGTCGCGATCGAAACGCATCCTTGCGAGACCGGTGCGGTCGTGGCGCAGGGCACGACGCGGAACGCGGACGGCAAGGCGCGCGATCTCGGCGGCGCCGGGCGCGAGCGTTTCGTCTATTCGGACCAGGATGCCGTCTGGCACACGCCGCTCGACATCGGCACCCGCATCTACAGGGGGCTGCAGCTCGGCTCGCTCGGCGGCACGGCCGTATTCGCGCCGCTGGATGGCGCGCTGCGCGGGATCGCGCGCGACGGCGTGCGGGTGCCCGCCAACGTCAAGCTGCTCGAAATCGATCCGCGCGGCCGTCACGCCGCCTGGACCGGGATGGACGAGCGCGGCCAAGCGATCGCGGCGAGCGTCCTGTCGGCCGTTCACGAGATCATGCAAACCGGTCGGAAGGCGGGCCGCGTCTCCGCCAACGTGTGAGGAGGACTGCCATGGGTATAGCTGAGGTCGGGACGTGTCAGATCGTGGCGCTGCAGGGCGCCGCGTCGAGCGTGATCCAGGGTCTGCTCGGCGATTTCGCCGTCCGCCTTGCAGACGCTGGACTGCGTGTCTCCGGCGTGATCGAGAGCAGCGCGAACGAGGCCAAGCCCTGCAAATCCATGATGCTGCGCAGTCTCGATGACGGCCGCCTGTTCTCGATTTCCCAGGACCTCGGTCCGGGATCGCAGGCCTGCAATCTCAATCCGGAGGGCCTGGCGCTCGCCTGCGCCGCCGTGCAGCAGTCGATCATCAGGGGCACCGACGTCGTCCTCCTCAGCAAGTTCGGCAAGCAGGAAGCCATGGGCGGCGGCCTCGTCGATGCCTTCGGCTCCGCCATCACCGCCGGGCTTCCGATCATCACGGCGGTATCCCCGACCATGATGCAGGCGTGGGCGAGCTTCGCCGGCGTATTCGCCGAATGCGTCCATGCCGATGTCGTGCGCGGACATGGCTGGATCGAGGCGTGGTCCGGCCGCTGGGTGACATCGCGAGCCGCTCGTGACATGATCAGGTCTCAACGAGAGCGGATCGGGATGGCATGAAGGGCGCGGCGCAGATCGCATTGACCATCAACTTCGGCAATGGCGGCAGCCTGGGCCCGGAGGATCTGCTGCTGATCGACATCATCCGAAGGGAGCGCTCGATCCTCGGCGCCGCGCGCGCGAGCGGCATCTCCTACCGCAAGTGCTGGCTGATGGTCGATGCGCTCAACCGCACCTTCGAGGCGCCGGTGTTCGAGACCCATCCCGGCCGCCGCGGCGGCGGCGCCGAGATCACGCCGTTCGGCGAACGTCTGATCGCACTGTATCGATCGATGGAGCGGCGCACGCGGACCGCAACGGCGGCAGCACTGGGCGAGCTGCAGAAGGCTACGGATCGTCACTATCAGAAGCGGGCCAGCGGCGCGGCCGAGGCAGCTCCGAAGGCCGAACCGCGCCGGGTCCGATCGCGACGCTCTTGATCATCGCCCAGGCGGACAGATCCGGTTCCAACGCCAGCCGCTCGACCGACTCCAGCGTCACCAGTGCGTGGAGCCTGGTCGCGCCGAGATCGAAGGTGACCCGCACGTAAGGCGGCTCGAGCGGCAGGATCTCCTCGATCCGGCCGGGCAGCCGGTTGGTGATCGACACGTCCATCGGCCGCGACAGCGCGATCGACACGTCGCGCGCCTCGATGGTCACGGAGACGCCGGCATCGACGCGGGCATCGACCATCGGCACCCGCAACTCACCATCGGCAAAGAACAGCGTCGACATGCCATATTGCGGATCATGCCGCAGCACGCGCGCCGGGACGGTCGTGCTCAGCACGACCGATGAGGCTGACGACGATGCAGACCGGCCAGTCATCGCGCGGCAGCCTCCACGGCCTCAGGGACGATCGTGATCGTACAGCACGCGCACGCGGATGGTGCCTTCGACCGCGCGCAGCTCCGACAGCAGCGCCTCGCCCTCGCCGCCGACCACGTCGGTCTCCAGCACGACATAGCCGACCTCGGGATCGGTCTGCAGATATTGCGCGAGGATGTTGATGTTGTGCCGCGACACGGCGTCGTTGACCTGGCGCAGCACGCCCGGCACGTTGCGGTGGACATGGATGAAACGCGTGCCCGTCGGGCGCGCCGGCAGCTGCACCTGGGGGAAGTTGACCGCGCCGACGGTCGAGCCGACGTCGGAATAATCGATCAGCTTGCGCGCGACCTCGCCGCCGATGCGGTCCTGCGCCTCCTCGGTGGAGCCGCCGACATGCGGGGTCAGGATCACGTTGGGCAAACCCTGCAGCGGCGACACGAAGGGATCGGCATTCGAGGCGGGCTCGACCGGAAACACGTCGACCGCGGCACCGGCGAGCTTGCCCTCGCGCAGCGCGCTGGCGAGAGCGTCGATGTCGACGACCGTGCCGCGCGAATTGTTGATCAGATAGGCGCCATCCTTCATCTGCCGGATCTGGCGCTCGCCGAGCATATTGGCGGTCGCCGGCGTTTCCGGCACGTGCAGCGAGACGACGTCGCTGCTGGCGAGCAGCTCGTCGAGGCTCTCGACCGGCTCGGTGTTGCCGTGGCGGAGCTTGTCGGTGAGGTCGAAGAAGATCACCCGCATGCCCATGGCTTCGGCGAGGTTCGACAGCTGCGAGCCGATGTTGCCGTAGCCGATGATGCCGAGCGTCTTGCCGCGCACCTCGCGGCTGCCATTGGCCGACTTGTCCCAGCCGCCGGAATGCGCCGACACCGAGCGCGGGAAGATGCGGCGCATCAGCATCACGACTTCGGCGATGGTCAGCTCGGCGACACTGCGCGTGTTCGAATAGGGCGCGTTGAAGACGGGAATGCCAAACCGGCGCGCCGCGTCGAGCTCGACCTGGTTGGTGCCGACCGAGAAGCAGCCGACCGCCATCAGCCGGTCCGCCGCCTGCAGCACTTCCTCGGTCAGATGCGTGCGCGAGCGAATGCCAAGCATGTGGACGCCGGACAGCATTCGTTTCAGCTCCGCCGAGCCGAGCGCCTTGGGCAGCCGTTCGATTTCCGTATAGCCGTTGGCCTCGAACATGCGGACGGCCGAGTCGTTCACGCCCTCCAGGAGCAGAACGCGGATCTTTTGCTTGGGCAGCGATAACGGCATGGGCTTGGCCTGAATCAATCTTCCGTTTGGGCAGTGTAGCGGTTGTTACAGTCGCGATGCGTTGAAACTTGGTGAATGCGACGCGGCAGGGTGGCTTTCTGTCGCTTTCTCAGGGTCTTGTCCACTCCGTAGCGGCATTTTGACCGGCAATGCAAAATCAGCGCCTGGCACACCGGCCGCACTGCACGATCCGCACTGCAGCAACCGTAGATCGTCGTTTTGGCTGCTGACAAACCATGCGAGCAGCGTTAGCCTTTCGGCCAATCACAAAATCATCGGGAGGTCAGCATGTCAGACGGAATGGTCGAGGCACGCGCGTGGGAATCGACTCAAGGCGAAATTCAGACGGTCGATGTCGGCGTCGTCGGCGCCGGATTTGCGGGATTGTACCTGCTGCATCGCCTGCGCAAGGCCGGTCTCTCGACGGTGGCGCTGGACACGGCCAACGATGTCGGCGGCACCTGGTACTGGAACCGCTATCCCGGCGCGCGCTGCGACATCCAGACCGTCGACTACAGCTACACCTTCGATCCCGAGCTCGAGACCGCCTGGCAGTGGTCGGAGAAATACGCGACCCAGCCGGAGATCCTGCGTTATCTCGGCTTCGTTGCCGACCGTTACGATCTGCGCCGCGACATCCGCTTCGGCACGCGCGTTTTCGGGGCCGCCTGGGACGATGCGCACGAGCGCTGGCTGCTCACGACCGACAAGGGACCTGCCGTCTCCTGCCGCCATTACATCATGGCGACCGGCTGCCTGTCGCAGCCGAAGCCGCCGGAAATCGACGGCGTCCACGACTTCAAGGGCGAGATCTACTTCACCAGCCGCTGGCCGCATGACGGCGTCGACCTCCGCGGCAAGCGCGTCGCCGTGATCGGCACCGGCTCGTCGGCCATCCAGTCGATTCCGATCATCGCCGAGCAGGCGTCGCAGCTGACGGTGTTCCAGCGCACGCCGAACTTCGCGCTCCCTGCGCATAATGGCCCGCTGCCGGAGGACCGCGCCGCGCAGCTCGCGCAGGATCGCAATGCGCTTCGGGAGCAGGCGCGCTGGTCGCTGACCGGCGTGCCGATTCCGCCGGCCGCAGAATTCAGCTGGCAGATGAGCGAGGCCGAGCGGCGCGAGCGCTTCGAGAAGCTGTGGGCCTCGGGCGATCTCGTGGGCATGCTGACCCAGCTGTGGGCCGACCAGGGCGTCGATCCCGATGGCAATGCGCTGCTTGCAGACCTGATTCGTGAGAAGATCCACGAGATCGTGGGGGATCCCGAGACGGCCGCGGCGCTGACACCTCACGATCATCCGTTCGGCGCCAAGCGCCCCTGTCTCGACACCAATTACTACGCGACGTTCAATCGCCCGAACGTCACGCTCGTCAACCTGCGGCAAGAGCCGATCTCGGCCATCACGGCGACCGCCATCAAGACGGACAAACGTAGCTTCGACATCGACGTCATCGTGTTCGCGACCGGCTTCGACGCGATGACCGGCGCGATCCGCGCTGTGCATCCGATCACCGGGCGCGGCGGAAAATCCCTGGAGGACGTCTGGGCCAACGGTCCGCAGACCTATCTCGGACTGACGGTCGCAGGCTTCCCCAACCTGTTCCTGATCACCGGTCCCGGCAGCCCGTCGGTGCTGTCGAACATGGCGGTATCGATCGAGCAGCATGTCGACTGGGTCGTCGACCGCCTGGTCGCGATGCGCGAGGACGGCTTTACGACCCTGGAGCCGACCGAGACGGCGCAAGCCGGCTGGGCACGGCATATGGCGGACTGCGCGACCGTGACGCTGCATCGGCTCGCCAACACCTGGTACACCGGCGCCAACGTGCCCGGAAAGCCGCAGACCCTGATGCCCTATACCGGCGGCGTCGGGCCGTACCGCGGCATCTGCAACGAGATCGTCGGCCGCGGCATGCTCGGCTTCAAGCTGACGGGGCCGAATGGCGCCGCGCAATGCAATGACGGCGAGATCGTGCGGCTGCAGCCGGATGTACGGCTGGTGCTGAACATGCTGACCGAGATGAACCTGCCGCCGATCGAGTCGCTGGGCGCGCAAGGCGCCCGTGAGTTCGTGACGCAGTTCAATGCGGCGAGACCTCCGGGGCGCCCCGTGGGCGAAGTGAAGGACGGCGCGCTCCAAGGCGCCGAGGGTCCCCTGCCCTACAGGCTCTATCGTCCCGCCACGCCGGGGCCACATCCGATCGTGGTGTACTTCCACGGTGGTGGCTGGGTGCTCGGCGATTCGCAGTCGGACGATCCGTTCTGCCGCGACCTGTGTCGGCGCTCCAACATGATCTTCGTCAGCGTCGACTATCGCCACGCGCCCGAGCATCGTTTTCCGGCCGCCGCCGAGGATGGCTACGCCGCAACCCGCTGGATCGCGGAACACGCCGTCGAACTCGGCGGCCGCGAGGGCCCCGTTATGGTGGCCGGTTGGAGCGCGGGCGCCAACATCGCTGCTGTCACGTGTCAGCTTGCGCGCGACCGCGGCGGGCCTGATATCGGCGGCCAGCTGCTGGTGTGCCCAGCCACCGACTGCAACTTCGATCGTCCATCCTACACCGAGAACGCGACGGGCTACTTCCTGACGCGCTCGCTGATGTACTGGTTCTGGGACATCTACTGCTCGCCGGCCGATCGCACCGACCCGCGCGTGTCGCCGCTGCGCGGCAAGCTTCAGGGCCTGCCGCCGGCCTATGTCGTCACCTGCGAGTTCGATCCCTTGCGCGATGAGGGCGTCGCCTATGCGGAAGCACTCGCCGCGGCCGGCGTGCCGGTCGGGCAACTGAAAGCGCACGGCCATTTCCATTCGTCGTTCATGATGGTCGACGTCGTCATCACCGGTGTCGGCGGCCGCCTGCAGATGGCCGAAGCGCTGCAGGTGTTCGCGCGATCACCGGAGGACAGCGCCACGCATGAGATCAACGCCGCGGCGAGTTGATCGGCGGCGGCCAGCGGTCTCGCGTAACACCGCTGGCCTTCCCGCCCGATGACGGCTCCCGCACATGAGCATCGTGAGGGCCAATGTTGCTGCGGGCCGTTGCCGTGATGCGCAGCTTGCGCCGTATCCACCAAGCCGCCACCGCGACGACGAGCCAGGACGCCGTCGCGACGATGAAGGCGATTGCGACGCTATGGAGCACGAGGACATAGAAGGTCGCGGCAAAGGCCAGCATGCCCATGCTGCCGATCGCCGCGCCCGCGGTGTCCAACGCGGCCGCCTCCCGCCCCCGACGCTCACCGGCGAGTCCCTCGCGGCGCTTGCGCCTGATCTCATGCGTCTCGATCAAGGTTACGCTGGCGCAAAAGATGGCGGGAAGCGCGAGGAAGAGACCGCCGATCGCCGGACCAAACCATTTGGCGATCAGCCCCGTGAGCACCGTCGCCGCCCCGCCCAGCGCAAAGCGGATGACGTATTCACACCACTTGCCATCCTTCAACGACGAGGGCGAGACGCGGATCAGCATCAGGCCGCTCCGAAAAGGACCGCCTGCAGTCCAAGTGCCGCGACCAGCCACACCGCCATCGCGAGCAGGCTCGCCGGCAGCGCGCGCATCTGCATCCGCATCAAGAGCTGACAGACCGTCACGCTGTAGAGAAACAGCGCAACGGCCCCTAACATCATCGAGCGGCTTTGAACCGCGGCATAGTCGACGTCATGCGTGACCACGGCAACGCCCAGCGTCGCAAGCGCGACCGAGGGTGCAGCCCCGAACAGTCCCGCAAAACTCTTCGGACGCAAGAGGTCGCCCAGCATCGCAAACGCCGAGACGACGACGCCACCGATCAGGAAGCGAATGACATATTCGGTCACTTGCGGCTCGCTCCCTCCTGCTCGTAGCCAGTCCACGGTCGTAAGCTGCGTTCGACGCCGGCTCCCACGATGAATCCGACCACGACATCGCTCAGCCAATGCGCGAGGAGCATGACGCGCGTCAGACACAGACCGACCGCAACGCTCCTGACAACGGCCCGAGGTCGCGGTGGCAGCGGGCTGGCAGCGGAAAACAATGCCCCCATGTGCAGGGCATGCCCGGAGGGAAACGCATCCTCGGCCTTGCCGGACAGCTGCACACCGTTGAGATGACCTCGCAGTGTCTGGCGATCCGGTCGGGTTTGATTGAACATCGACTTCAGCACATGCGGCAGAGCTGAGACGACAACCGTCACCAGCAAGGCATGGTTGGCGGTGCGTCGGACGGACGAGCTCTGTGCCCGGGTTGCGAGCCACCCCACCGAAGTCAACGCGAGCCAGACCTTCTCGTCAGCACCCCAGGACAGTCCGCGCGCCAGTTTTTGGAGAGACGGATTGGCTGTGCGCGCAGCGGCGCTTGCGACAACCTCGTCGGCTCTGGTCGGCTCGACGCGGATCGCGGCACGACCGGCTGTGGACCGGGTCGCGGGGAGCGGATGAGTTGCCTTTCTCAGGGCGCTGAACACTGGCGTCGGCATCGAACGGAACGCATGGCTCGATTCCAACGCGGCTCGGCTCAGTCCGTTTCAAAAAAGTGTCACGGAACCGTCACTGCCCCGCAGCAGCCACGCTCAGGCCGCGCTGGCCAATGCCTCATCATAAGCCTGCACGGAGGCCGTTGCAGTCACATGCACATCGCCCGCCGTCATGCCCGGCTTGTATAGGCTCGAACCGAGTCCGAAGGCGCGCACGCCGGCTGCGACGTAGGGGGCCAGGTTCTGGTCCGACACGCCGCCGACGGCGCCGACCACGACGCCTTTCGGCAGCACGGCCAGTTGCGCTGCGATGCCCGAGGGACCGAGCACGGAGGCGGGAAAGTACTTCAACGCCGAAGCACCGCAGCGCAGAGCAAGGAACGCTTCGGTCGGCGTGAGCACGCCGGGCATCGTCACCATGCCGTAGGCCTGCGCCGTCGCCAGCACCTCTGTGTCGACATTCGGGCTCACCATCAAACGGCCGCCGGCCTCCGCGACCCGCACACAGTCCGGAGCATTGACCACCGTCCCGGCGCCGATCAGGCAATCCTTGCCGAATTGCTTGGACAGCCGCGCGATCGATATGAACGGATCCGGAGAGTTGAGTGGGACTTCGATCATCTCGAAGCCGGTCTCGATCAGGACCGCGGCGACCGCTTCGGCCTCGTCGGGTTTGATGCCGCGCAGGATGGCCACGAGCGACCGCTTGACGTGCGGCCAGGCGACGGACTGTATCATGTCAGAAACGCGCTCCCCAGATCTGCCGGGCAGCCTTCATCAGGCCGCCACGTGATGCCCGTTCGGCATCGCACTCGTTCACAGCGAAGCCGCTCGCAGCCAGCGCATCGCGATAGAGACCGCCGAGCCGGCCCGCTCCGATCAGCCGCAGCGGAAGCTCCGCGCCGAAGCGCGCGCGGGCGTCTGCGATCTCGCTGCCGATCAGAAGGCCGGACAATCGAGCCGCCCCCTCGGAACGTTGCTCGAAGCCGAGAAGCTGCGCGGCGCGCAGACGGAACAGCGTGTTGATCAGGGCTGTCGGCGCAGCCAGCGCTAACGCCAGACCCGCGCGGAATGGCGCGCCGTCCTCGGCTCCTGCGGCGTCCGGCGCGATCGCATGCATCAGGATGCTGTGCTGAGAGATCACCGCAAACAGCTCGCCCGTCATGTAGGTGGCGAACTCGATCACGGCGCCGGCTTCGATCCGGATCCACTTGCTATGCGTGCCGGGAATGCAGACGAGACCGGTGAAGTCCGGCTCGGTGACGCCGAGCAGCTGGGTTTCCTCGCCACGCATCACGTCCGGCCGATCGGCGCGCACTTGCGCGAGCCCCGGCAGGATCCGGACGTCGCCATCCGTATCGACGCGGATCGCGCCGGCATGCAACGCATCGAGACGAGTCGGTGTGTGCAGATACGGTGCTTCGACCCAACCTTGCCGCGCGCCTGCCATGCCGCAGATCAGCACGGGCAACTCGGCCGATGCCCCGAGCTTCGCCAGATGATCGCGCAACACCGGTGCGAAGCCCGCCGTCGTACAATGCAACATGCCCTCGCCGCCGCGGCTCTCGGCGAGCTCCGTTCCGTCGGCGGCCATCAGCCAGGCGCGGAAGCTGGAAGTTCCCCAGTCGACGGCAACGAAGGCCGGCGTTGCGGACGAATAGACGGCGGTCACATCCTGGCTCCCGAACACTTCGACATCATCGCAATGGCATGCCCGGCGGGCCGCGCAAACCATAAACTACATCGTGCACGATTATGCACGTTGTATTTCTTGTTTGTGCATGATACCGAGGCGACATGTCAGACCTGCCACTGGCGCGCCGCGACCAGATCGCCCACCGCCTCGCTGCAGGGCATGCGGTCATCGCGGCCGCCCTCGCGAACGAATTCGGCATCTCCGAGGATGCAATCCGGCGCGATCTGCGCGCGCTTGCCGCCGAGGGACGCTGCCGCCGGGTGTATGGCGGCGCACTGCCTAACGCCGGCGGCGTGACACCGATGGCGGCGCGAATCGGGCAAGGTCGCGAGCGCAAGCTGGCGCTCGCCCGGACGGCCGCCCGCAACGTCGCGCGCGGGGAATTTCTCTTCCTCGACAGTGGCAGCACCAATCTCGCGCTCGTCGAAGTCCTACCCGATGATTTCGATCTCATCATCGCGACCAACGCCATCGACATTGCCGCAGCCGTGCTGCATCGGCAGGATCTGCAACTGATCGTGATCGGCGGCTCCGTTCACGCCGCAGTCGGCGGCTGCGTCGACGCCGACGCCCTCATGCAGGTGCAGCGCTTGAACATCGACCGCTGCTTCATCGGCGCCTGCGCTGTATCGGCGCAAGCCGGCATCAGCGCGCTTGATCCGACTGACGCAGCTTTCAAGCGGACTCTGCTGTCGCTGAGCCGCGTGAGCGTCGCAATGGTCACCAACGAGAAGCTCGAGACGCGAGCACCTCACCGTATCGCCGGCGCCAAGACGATCAGCCAGCTAACCGTCGAGCATGACGCGCCGGCGGCCCGACTCGCCCTGCTGAGACGGGCGGGAGCCACGATCGTGACGGCCGCTCCGCCCGTATGACGGCGCCTTTCAGAGTTTCAGGAACCATCCAGATGACTTCGGACCACCGCGCGGCGCGGCTCGCGACCCGCCTGGCCTTCTTCGTTGCCGGCTTCGGCATCGCCTGCTGGGCACCGCTGGTGCCGTTCGCCAAGCAGCGGCTCGGCGTGGATGATGCGACGCTCGGGCTGCTGCTGCTCTCGCTCGGTGTGGGATCGGTCGCATCGATGCTGGCCGCCGGGCTGCTGAGCGCCCGCTACGGCAGCAAGCCCGTCATCATCGTCAGCGGCATCGGGCTGGCACTGTTCCTGCCGCTGCTGGCGGCTGCAGCGACGCCGGCGACACTCGCGCTCGCATTGTTCGCCTTCGGCGCGGCGCTCGGCTCGCTCGACGTCGCCGTGAACATCCAGGCGATCGAGGTCGAGCGGCTGAGCGAGCGGCCCCTGATGTCCGGCTTCCACGCGCAGTTCAGCATTGGCGGCTTTGCGGGCTCCGGCGTCATGACCGCGCTGCTCGCCTTCGAGGTCGCACCGCTGCTCGGTACGCTGGCCTGCTGTGCGCTCGCCTTGGTCGCGATGATCGTCGCTGCCCCACGACTGGTGGCGAGCAGACCGGCGCAGTCAGGTCCTCTGCTCGTGCTTCCTCATGGCGCCGTGCTGCTGCTGGCCGCGCTCGCCGCGATCATGTTCCTGGTCGAGGGGGCGATGCTCGACTGGAGCGCATTGCTGCTGACCGGCTCCGGCCGCCTGCCCGCAGCTCAGGCCGGCCTCGGCTACATCATGTTCTCGATCGCGATGACCGCCGGCCGCCTCGTCGGCGATGGCGTCGTCGCACGGGTGGGCGATCGTGCGACGTTGCTGTGGGGCAGCGCCATTGCAATCACGGGCTTCATCGTTCTGCTGACGGTTCCATCGGTTCTTGCCGCCATGGCAGGCTTTGCGCTGATCGGCCTGGGCGCATCGAACCTCGTCCCGGTGCTGTTTCGCAGGGCCGGCGCGCAGAGCGTGATGCCGGTCGGACTGGCGGTCGCCGCAGTCACCACGGCCGGTTACTCCGGCGTGCTGCTCGGGCCTGCCGGCATCGGCTTCGTCGCGGCGGCGACCAGCCTTGCAACCGCATTCTGGATCCTCACGGCGCTGCTCGTCATCGTGCTGCTGAGCGCGCCCTTGGTCGTACGAGCGCCGCGATAGCGACGAGCCGCGGCGAAGTGTGCTCGAAGCATCGGTCCGTTGCATCGGCTTGCAGCGCTGGCCTGCCGGGCGCAGGATCACCCGGCAAGGCAACGGAGCACAGCGATGACGGAGCAGGATAGCGAGGTCCCGCGGCAGGGAAACGACGTCCCGGGTCCTCGCGAGCGCGACGCGCATTTCCTGCGCCACAGTTTCGCGGTGGCCCGCCGTTCGATGTCGCACGGCAATCATCCCTTCGCGGCCGTCCTCGTCGACGCCGGCGGCCACGTGCTGATCGAGGCCGAGAACGGCTACATGCCGGCACGGGACGCCACTGCGCATGCCGAGCGGCTGGTCGCCACGCAAGCCTGCACTTCCATAGCCCCCGGGATCAGGGCAGCGGCCACGCTGTATTCGTCCGCCGAGCCCTGCGCGATGTGTGCGGGCGCGATCTATTGGGCGGGCATCGGACGCGTCGTCTATGGCCTCAGCGAACGGCGGC
>JBARNF010000627.1:0-2782 GCA_049802835.1 Bradyrhizobium sp. | reverse complement strand
ACCGAATACACCCCGCCGCGGACGGCACGGGAAGAGAAACTCTGCGCTCTATTTGCCGAGACCCTCGGGCTCGAGCGCGTCGGGATCCATGACAACTTCTTCGATCTCGGCGGCCATTCGCTGCTCGTGACGCATTTGGTCTCGAAAATCCGTGCTGCTTTCGGGGTCGAACTGCCACTTGGTACGCTGTTTGAAATTTCGACCATCTCCGGGCTCGCTGAACGGCTCGATCAGGCCGAGGCGGCAGCACGACCGGCTCTTCGGCCGGGCCCTCGTCCGGAGGTGATCCCGCTCTCGTTCGCGCAGAGTCGCCTGTGGTTCCTCAACCATCTCGAAGGACAAAGCCCACACTATAATCTCACGCTCGCATTGCGTCTTCGCGGTGCCCTCGATCGCGACGCCCTCGAAGCCGCCCTCGCCGATTTGGTCGAGCGGCATGAGAGTCTGCGAACCGTCTTCCCGGAGACGGCGGGCACACCCCGCCAGTTGATCCTCGATGCTGAAATCGCTCGGCCGATCCTCGCGGTGGCGGCAACCACTGAGGCCGAGCTTTCCCAGGCGCTCACCATGGCCGCGAGCCGCGGCTTCGATCTCGCCGTCGAACCGCCGCTCCGCGTCGACCTCTTCGTCCTCGCGCCGCGCGACCAGGTTCTGCTGCTGTTGATCCATCATATTGCCGGCGACGGAGCTTCGCTCGGGCCGCTGGCTCGCGATCTCGCTACCGCTTATGCTGCGCGTAGTGAGGGGCGCGCGCCTGTCTTCGAGCCGCTGCCCCTGCAATACGCCGACTACACGCTTTGGCAGCACGCGCTGCTCGGCAACGAGGAGGATCCCGAGAGCCCGGTCGCGCGCCAGTTGGAGTATTGGAAGAGGGCGCTGCATGGCCTGCCGGAGCAACTGGAGTTGCCCGTTGACCGTTCCCGGTCGCCTGTTTCCAGCCATCATGGTGATACTGTCGCGTTCGAGATCACCCCCGAAGTGCACCAGGGGCTGCTGATGCTGGCGCGCGAACAGCGGGCCAGTCTCTTCATGGTGCTCCAAGCCGGCCTCGCTGCGCTGCTCACGCGGCTGGGCGCAGGTACGGACATCCCAATCGGCAGTCCGGTGGCGGGGCGAAGCGATCACGCGCTCGACGACTTGATCGGATTTTTCGTCAACACCGTCGTACTGCGCAGCGACACCGCTGGAAATCCAAGCTTCTGCGAACTGGTGGATCGCGTGCGCGCCACCAATCTCGATGCCTACGCGAATCAGGATTTACCGTTCGAGCGCCTCGTCGAGGCGATCAATCCGACACGGTCTCTGAGCCGCCACCCGCTCTTCCAGGTGATGCTCGCGTTGCAGAACGCGGGTACGCTCAGCCTTGAGATGCCCGGTCTCACCATCGTCCCGCAACCGATGAGCAGCAGCGCTGCCAAATTCGATCTGGCCTTGATCTTGACAGAGAGTCGTGGCCAGCACGGTGCGTCAGCTGGGATCGAAGGCACGATCGAATACAGCACAGATCTGTTCGAGCGGAAAGCCGTCGAAGCGATCGCCACGCGTTTGGTGCGCCTGCTCGAATCTGCAGCCGCTGCGCCGGAACAGCCGATCGGCGCAATCGACATTCTCGACGCGGCGGAGCGGCGTCGGGTGCTGGCGGAGTGGAATGACACGGTGCGCGCAGTGCCGCCGACGACATTGCCGTCGCTGATCGAGGCTCAGGTCGCGCGGCGCGGTGACGCCACCGCGCTGGTGTGTGAGGACACTACGCTCAGCTACGCTGTCCTCAACGCTCGCGCCAACCGGCTTGCGCATCTGCTGACCGCACAAGGCGCCGGTCCCGGGCAGATCGTCGCCCTTGCCCTGCCGCGCTCGGCCGACCTGATCGTCGGCCTGCTCGCCATCGTCAAGAGCGGAGCCGCCTATCTGCCGCTCGATCCGGACTATCCCGCAGACCGCTTGGCCTTCATGCTCGGCGACGCTAAGCCGGTGTGCCTCATCACCAGCAGCGCCGTTGCCGAGCGCCTGCCTGTGGCTGGCCCGCGCCTGGTGCTGGATGATCCCGACACCGCTGACCTCCTTGCCCGCCAGCCCGACACCAACCCGCGCGACCAGGATCGCACCGCGCCGCTGACCCCGGTGAACGCCGCCTACGTCATCTACACCTCCGGCTCCACCGGAATCCCAAAAGGAGTCGTCGTCTCGCATATCGGCATCACGAGCCTCGTCGAAGCCCAGATCGAGCGGCTCGGCATTACGCCTGACTCGCGTGTCCTGCAATTCTCCTCGTCCAGTTTCGACGCTTCGATCATGGAAGTGCTGATGGCGCTCCCGGCCGGAGCAGCGCTGGTCGTCCCGCAGGCTGGCCTCATTGCCGGCGAGATACTTGCCGATACGCTGACCCGCCACGCCGTTAGCCACGCGCTCATTCCGCCGGCGGTTCTCGCCGGCATGCCGACCGAGCGGCTCGAGCAGTTCCGCACTCTGATCGTTGGCGGCGATGCCTGTCCGCCAGATCTGGTCGCGCGCTGGTCGGAAGGCCGGCGGATGATCAACGCATATGGACCAACCGAAACGACGATCTGCGCTACGATGAGCACGCCGCTCTCCGGCGCGGCGAATCCGCCGATTGGGCGTCCGATCTGGAATACGCGGGTCTATGTCCTGGACGACGGCCTGCAGCCCGTGCCGGTCGGAGTGGCGGGCGAGCTCTATATCGCCGGCAGCTGTCTGGCGCGCGGCTACCTCAACCGCCCGGGCCTGACCGCCGAGCGTTTCGTTGCCGACCCGTTCGGACCGC
>JBARNF010000626.1:0-8827 GCA_049802835.1 Bradyrhizobium sp. | reverse complement strand
ATCGATAGTCCCGACAACCGTGCGCGCCCGCTCCTTCGCAGCTGCGACGCGCCGCTCCGCCGCCACTTTGAGCGCGGTGATATCGGCCGAGTCTTTGCTCGCGTCTCGGCCGTCCGCTGCGCGATTGAGTGCTCGGCGCCGCCCCGCATTCGTCGTAAGCGCCGGCATCCATCGCGTCGGCGAATCCGCCCGGCAAACGCCTCTGTCCAGCGCTGGACGTATGTGATTAGATTGATCGCCCGCGCGAGAACGCTCCGCGCCGCTCGAATCTTCTGCGCAGCCGTCCAGCCGGCGCCTTGCGTCATTCGAGACCCTCGCGCGGGGACGCAGGGGAGGAGTCATGGCTCGCAGCGTACTCATCGCGGACGACGAGCCGAACATCGTGCGGTCGCTCCAGTTCCTGATGACGAAGGCCGGCTACGACGTCCGCGTGGCCCGTGACGGCGAGCAGGTGCTGGAGGAAATCGCCAAGGCTCAGCCGGACCTCGTGCTGCTCGACGTGATGATGCCCAAACGCGACGGCTTCGACCTGTGCCAGACCATCCGGGCGAATCCCGCCTGGGCCGGCGTGCGCGTCATCATGCTCACGGCCAAGGGCCGCGATATCGAGCGCGAGAAGGGCCTCGCCATGGGCGCCGACGACTACATCACGAAGCCCTTCTCGACCAAGGACGTGGTGGCCCAGGTCGCGAGGGTGCTCGGTCCTGCCAAGAGGCCAGGCGATGGTTGAGCGGTTGCGCGGGAACATGCCGCCTGTGCGCTTGAATGTGTTGATACCGGCCGTTCTCGCGAGTCTCGCCGGCGCGTGCTTCCTGGTATCGGCGGTGGCGCTCGGATGGATCGCCCGCTCCGGGGGCCCGATCGAGGAGCATCTCCCGCGCATCGGCGTGCTCATGTCCGCGACCTTCGGCGCCGTGCTGCTGCTGTTCTTCGCGACCTGGGCGTTCCTCAATGTCTGGCTGTTGCGGCCCCTGCGCGCCTTGACCCAGGAAGCCGAGACGCTGGCGCTGACGCGGCAGACTCGCGGGCTGCTGATGCCGTCGATGCACGCCCTCGACGGCCTGCCGCGCGCCGTCGAGCAGCTGGCGCAGAAGCTCGCCACCGCGCGCAGCGAAACGGATGCGGCGATCGCGGCGGCGACACGTCGCGCCGAGGAACAGAAGAGCTGGCTCGAAGCGATCCTGCTCGACCTCACCGAAGGCATCATCGTCTGCAATCTGGAGCACCGCATCCTGCTCTACAATCAGTCGGCGGCGCGCATCCTCAGCATCCGCGACGCGCTCGGCCTCGGTCGCTCGCTGTTCGGGGTGCTGACGAGCGAGCCCATCCTGCAAACCCTCGAGCTGCTGCGGGAATCGAGCCGCGGTACGGAGAGAGCCGGGCCCGCCGACGCGGACGGCAGGGCGGAGCAGGACACCTACCGGTTCGTCTGCGCTGCCGTCGACGTCGGCACCCTGCTGGAGACAAGGCTGAGCCTGGTGCGGGAGCCATCCGGGGCGATTTCGGGCTACGTCCTCTCGTTTGCGGACATCGGGCCGCAGCTGGAAAACCTGGCGCTGCGCGACGCGATCCTGCGCGAGATGATGGTGGAGTGGCGGCGGCCGCTGGCCAACCTGCGCGCCGCCAGCGAAACGCTGTTCTCCGATCCGGCGCTCAAGGACGCCGAGCGCACCGCCTTCGAGGAGATCATCGCCAAGGAGGTCGACAACCTGAACGAGCGATTCCTCGAAGCATCGCGCCGTTACGACCGGATCACGGCCGGGCCATGGCCGATGTCGGACATCCATTCGCTCGACCTGTTCAAGGCGGTGCAGAAGCACGTGTCCGAGGCCGACGGCATCGCGCTGACCCTGGTGGGCATCCCGCTGTGGCTCCAGGGCGACACCCACTCGCTGATCCTGGCGCTCGAGCACCTGATCCGCGCCGTGGCGAAACACACCGGCCGGTCGGCCTTCGACATCGCGGCGACGCCCGGCGGGATCTATGCGTATGTCGAAGTCAGCTGGGACGGCGCCCCCATCCCTTCGGCCGTGATCGATTCCTGGCTCGACGAGCCGCTCAAGGGGACGATCGCCAATCGCAAGGCGCGGCAGATCGTCGAACGGCACGGCAGCGAATTGTGGAGCAAGCCCCAGGGCGAGGGCCGCTCCTGCCTCAGGCTGCCGCTGCGAATGCCCGAGCGCCCGCAGGTCGTGAACATCGTGCGCCACGCGCCGCGGCCGGAATTCTACGACTTCGACCTGTTCAAGATTTCCGATACGACGCTCGCCGACACCCCGCTCAGAAAGATGCATTATGTCGTGTTCGACACCGAGACCACGGGCATCCGGCCGTCGGAAGGGGACGAGTTGGTGTCGATCGGCGCGGTGCGCATCGTCAACGGGCGCATCCTGACGGGAGAGACGTTCGAGCGGCTGATCAATCCCGGCCGGCGGATTCCCGCTTCGAGCGTGCGCATCCACGGCATTACCGAAGAGATGACGCGCGACAAGCCGCCGGCGCGCATCGTGCTTCCCCAATTCAAGAACTTCGTCGGCGACGGCGTGCTGGTCGCCTACAATGCCGCGTTCGACATGCGATTTCTCGAGCTCAAGCGGGACGAAGCCGGCGTGCGTTTCGACAATCCGGTTCTCGATGCCCAATTGCTGTCGATCCACGTGAGCGGCGAGGCGCTCGATCATTCGCTCACGGCGACGGCAGAACGGCTCGAGGTGGTGGTGGTGGGCCGCCACACGGCGCTCGGAGACGCCATGGCCACCGCCGCGATCTGGGTCAAGCTGCTGGACCTCCTGGAGGCGCGCGGGGTCCGCACCTTCGGCCAGGCCATCAAGATCTCGAGACGCATGGTGGAACAGCGCCGGCAGATGGCGCAGTTCTGATTCGCCGGCCATCAAGTGAGCGGGAGCAGTGACTGCCCCACCGAGGAGATGGAATTATGTCCCGACCCGGCGTCACCCGTGAGCGGCTCGTCGCTCTCTTTCTTTTCGGCATGATCCTCTTCATCCCGCCCTTCATCAACATCTTCAATACGCCGGTCCGCATCCTGGGGATTCCCACGCTTTATCTGTACCTGTTCACGGCCTGGACGCTGCTGATCGCGCTGCTCGTGCTGGTGATCGAGCGGCCGGACGAGCCGGGCGAGGCCACTGGCGCCGCCGAAGCGTCGCCGAGCGGCGCAGCCGCGGAAGCGTCGAGACGGGACATCGAGGATTGAGACATGCTCAACGCCCCGACCATCGTCATCGTCGCGCTGCTCTATCTGTGCCTCCTGTTCGCCATCGCCTATTACGGCGACAAGCGGGCGGATCGCGGGCGCAGCCTGATCGCCAATCCGTACATCTATGCGCTCTCGATCGCGGTCTACTGCACGTCCTGGACGTTCTACGGCAGCGTCGGCCGCGCCGCATCGACCGGGGTCGGGTTCCTTCCCATCTACATCGGCCCGACGCTCACTTTTGTGCTCGCCTGGTACCTGATCCGCAAGATCATCCGCATCAGCAAGGTCAACCGCATCACGTCGATCGCCGATTTCATCGCGTCGCGCTACGGCAAGAGCTCGCTGCTGGGCGGGCTGGTGACGATCATCGCCGTGCTCGGGATTCTCCCCTACATCTCGCTGCAGCTCAAAGCCATTTCGATGAGCTTCTCGGTGCTGGTCGGCTATCCCGAGATCGCGATGCCGGCGCAGTCGGGTTCGACATCGATCCTGCACGACACCGGCTTGTACGTCGCGCTCATCATGGCGATGTTCGCGATTCTGTTCGGCACGCGCCATATCGACGCGAGCGAGCACCACGAGGGCATGGTGGCGGCGATCGCCTTCGAATCGGTCGTCAAGCTGCTCGCGTTCTTCGCCGTCGGCCTGTTCGTCACCTTCGGCGTCTACGGCGGCTTCGGCGACATCTTCTCGCGCGCCGCCGAATCGGGCGATCTCGCCAGGCTCTTCACCATCGAATCCGGTACCGGTTATTTCAGCTGGATCTCGCTCACCCTGCTCTCGATGCTCGCCATCGTCGTGCTGCCGCGCCAGTTCCAGGTGCTGGTGGTGGAAAACGTCGACGAGCGCCATGTGCAGAAAGCCATGTGGCTGTTCCCCCTCTATCTCCTGCTCATCAATATCTTCGTGCTGCCCATCGCCTTTGGCGGCCTGCTGCATTTTCCCGCCGGGGGCGTCGACGCCGACACGTTCGTGCTGGCGGTGCCGATGGCCGAGCACCAGCAGACGCTGGCGCTGCTCGCCTTCATCGGCGGCCTCTCGGCGGCGACCGGCATGATCATCGTCGAGACGGTCGCGCTGAGCACGATGGTGTGCAACGACCTGGTCATGCCGACGCTGCTGCGGTTCGGCCGGCTGCATCTGTCGAAACGCCGCGAGCTGACCGGCCTCCTGCTCGCGATCCGGCGCGGCACCATCATCGTGGTCGTGCTGCTCGGCTACGCCTATGTGCGCCTCATCGGCGAAACCTACGCGCTCGTCACGATCGGCCTCGTCTCGTTCGTCGCGGCGGCGCAGTTCGCGCCGGCGATCATCGGCGGCGTCTTCTGGAAGGGAGCCACCAAGGCGGGGGCCCTCGCCGGCCTCTCCGCCGGCTTCCTCGTGTGGAGCTACACGCTGCTGCTTCCGTCGTTCGCCAAGTCCGGCTGGATCGACGCGAGCTTCGTCAGCGACGGGCTGTTCGGCATCGTCCTGCTGCGTCCCTACGAGCTGTTCGGCCTGTCGGGCCTCGATCAGATCGCGCATGCGCTGTTCTGGACCATGCTCGCCAATTTCGGGCTGTACGGGGCCGTGTCGCTGGTCACCTCGCAAAGCATCATCGAGCGCAGCCAGGCCAATCAGTTCGTGGACATCTTCGGTCGCGCGGCGTCGGGCGAGCGGATCTGGCGCGGGCGCGCCATGATCGGCGATCTGCGCCGTCTGCTGGCGCAGTTCATGGGCGAGCCGCTGGCCGACACGGCGCTTCTTCGCTTCGCCCGCGAGCGCAACCGCCGTTTCGACGATGCGAGCCCGGCCGACGCCGACATCGTGTCCTATTCCGAGCGCCAGCTCGCCGGCGCCATCGGCGCCGCCTCGGCGCGCATCATGGTCGCGTCGGTGCTGCGCGAGGAGATGCACGACATCGACGAGGTGATGCAGATCCTGGACGAAGCCTCGCAACTGATCGTGTACAGCCGCCGCCTGGAGGAACAGAGCCGGGAGCTCGAGGCCGCCACGGGAGAGCTGAGAGCGGCGAACGAGCGCCTCAAGGAGCTGGACAAGCTCAAGGACAATTTCGTGACGACCGTCAGCCACGAGCTGCGCACGCCGCTCACCTCGATCCGCTCCTTCAGCGAGATCGTCCACGACAATCCCGACCTGCCGATCGGGCAGCGCCGCGAGTTCCTGCGCATCATCGTGCAGGAGAGCGAACGCTTGACCCGGCTCATCAACGACATCCTCGACCTGGCGAAGATGGAGGCGGGCAAGACGGAATGGCACCTCACCGACATCGCGCCGCGGGCCGTGATCGAGCAGGCGCTCGCCGCAACCCGGGGCCTGGTCTCCCAGGACAGCAAGGTGCGCATCGAAACGGCTTTGGCGGACGACCTTCCCGTGGTCAATGTCGACGCCGACCGGCTGACGCAGGTGATCGTGAACCTCATTTCCAACGGCGTGAAATTCTCCGACAAGGAGAAGGGTTCGGTCCGGCTCGAGGCGGGCCGGGAGAATGGGGCCTTGCGCATCAATGTCCGCGACAACGGCAACGGGGTTGCGAAGATCAATCACGCGAAGATCTTCGAGCGCTTCCAGCAGGCGGACAACACGCTCACCGACAAGCCGACGGGAACGGGGCTCGGACTGCCCATCTGCCGCGAGATCATCCGGCATTTCGGCGGCGAGATCTGGGTCGAGAGCGAGCTCGGCAAGGGCGCGACCTTCTCGTTCCGCATCCCGGCCGCCGGGACGCGCGAGGCATTGGCCGCACCGGCACGAAATCAGGCCAGGCTCGAGCCGGTCCAGAGCTAGAATGTCCCGCGCATGAGCTCGGCCTGCATGACCGTGCGCAGATTGACGATGGCGCGGAAGCAGGCCACCAGATGGTCCCTCTCGCGTTTGCTCAGGCGCGCTTCGGGGATGAAATCGTCGATCCGCGCTCCCGCCTGGAAGCTCTCGACCTGCTGGCGCAGCAGGAGCCGCGAGATGAAGTTGAACGCATCTTTCAGCTCGTCGTGGTCGTCGGGATGAAGTGCCCCTCGGGCCAGGAGGCCGTCGAGGCGCGCGAGAGTCGAGGTCGCGGGAACGCCGGTCTTGAGCGCGAGCAGCCGCGCCGCCTCTACCAAAGGCAGGGCGCCGCGCATTTTCAGGTTGATCATTCCCGGCCGGTCCTGCCGGTCGCGCTCGCTCCTGAGCCGGCCGAACCAGCCGAGCGCCGCCGTGTGAGTCGCATCCGTTGCGGCAAGATCCCTGATGAAGGCCGGGTTGCGGGCGATCGACTGGGTGATGGACGCGCGCAGGCTCTCCGACAGCGCGGCGTCGCCCCAGACGTGGCGGAAGTCGAACAGGATGTCGCTCAGGAGGAGCTGCGCTTCCGTGCGCTTGCGCAGCCAAATCGCGATCTGCCGGCGCCATTCCGAGATGCGCTTGCGCCAGACCGGATTGGTGGCCATGACGTTTCCCACGCAGAGCGGGAAGCCGATGGCATCGAGCAGCCGCGTGAACCGCTCGGCGAGCGGCACGAAATACGCGTCGATACGGGTGTGGTCTGCATCGGCATAGTCGGCGAGGATGAAGCCGTTGTCCTGATCGGGGTCCAGCAGGCTCTCGCCACGACCACCGGACCCCATGACGATGAGCGCGAACGCGACCGGCGGCTCACCCCAGCCGTCGGCCACCATGTCGGCGATCGCGCGCACCAGCGCTCGCCGGTGAAGGTCGGAATTGATGTGCGTGAGCAACGCCTGCACGTCGGCGATCGGTGCATCTTCACGCAGCAGCGCGGCGCCGAGCTCGACCTGCACCTCCTTGATGCGCCTCAATCCGTCGGCGCTGTCATCCTGCGTCAGCCGATCAACCAGGCGCACGGACAGCGCGGACAGGACGAGCAGCGCCTGGTCGAGCGCCATGAGACCGGCGAGCCGGCCGGCGCCGTCGACGACCGGCACGTCGCGCAAGCCATGGCGGCGCATGGTCGTGATCGCCTGAAAGAGATGATCGTCGACCGTGACGGTCACGACCGGCGTGGTCATGACCGTCTCGACCGCCTGGTGCGCCGGCGCGTGCAAGACGACGCGCCGGAGGACGTCGAGGGCGGTGAGGATGCCGACCGGCCGACTCTGGGAGTCCGTCACGACGAGCGCGGTGCCCGTCCGCGCCATGGCCTCGACCGCAGCCTCGACGGTCGTGCTGCGGACGGTCTCGATCGGCTTCGGACCCATGTGGTCGCGGACGAGGCCACGGAAGATGTCGGTCAGCGAGTGCACGGCGCGCCCTCGTTCCCGATCGCAGCCGAGGCGAGCGCGGCGGCGGTCGATTGCCTCTCTCGGGTAAGCTCGTATGATTTAAGCAATTTCTGCCACGCGGCAGAAGGGTATTTCCAGCAGCGACGGCCGAGCGCAGAGGCGGCGATACGGCCGGACAACGCCGCGCAACATGCGATTGCGTGATTATTGCTAACCGTCAAGGCGGACGGCGCCGCCCGGCGATAACAAGATGCGGTCGCTCCTCGCGACGATTTGCGCGCTCCGACGCTCGGCAAATGGGAGAGCGGCCATGACCAGGGTGTTGGTGCTGTATTATTCCAGCTACGGCCACATCGAGCGAATGGCGGAGGCGGAAGCCGATGGCGCGCGCGCCGCCGGGGCCGCCGTCGACATCAAGCGCGTGCCGGAGCTGGTGCCGCTCTCGGTCGCGCGGGCCAATCGTTACAAGCTCGAGCAGATGGCGCCGATCGCCCAGGTCGACGATCTGCTCGACTACGACGCCATCATCTTCGGGACGCCGACGCGCTACGGCAACATGGCGGCGCAGATGAAGAACTTCATCGATCAGACCGGCGCTCTGTGGGCGAAGGACAAGCTCGTCGGCAAGATCGGCTCGGTGTTCACCGCGACCGCGAGCCAGCATGGCGGGCAGGAGACGACCATCATCTCGTTCCACGTGGTGCTGATGCATCTCGGCTTCGTCGTCATCGGCCTGCCCTATACGTTCAAGGGGCAGCTCGGCATCACCCAGGCGCAGGGGGTGACCCCGTACGGCGCCACGACCATCGCCGGCGGCGACGGCTCGCGCCTGCCCTCCGCGGTCGAGCTGGAAGCGGCGCGCTATCAGGGGCGCCACGTGGCGGGAATCGCGCTGCGGCTCGCGGGCGGGCATGCGCACAGCTTCGCGGAGACGCGGGCGTCGGCATGAGCGGAACGACATCGCGGCGTCACCGTTGAGCGAGGGGAGGCCGTCATGCCGCGCTACTACTTTCATCTCACCGACGGAAAAGACGTGCTGAAGAATCCCCAGGGCCTGGAGCTCCCGGGCAATGCCGCCGCGCGGGAGGAGGCGGTGGTGCTTGCGCGCGACCTGAAGGACGGCAAGCTCATGCCGGGCCGGACATGGCGGGGCTGGTCCGTCGCCATCATCGACCAGCACGGGCATCGCGTGGATTCGGTGCCCATCGATGTCGTGCCGGAGGAGCCCTGGTCGCCGTTGACGTGAGCCGCATCCCGGAGAGGCCGGCGCGCTCACGGGCCCGACTACACCACCGATTACACCAGGCGCGGATGCGGCAGGCTGAACTGGCCGGCCTTGCGGTAGCGCCGCAGATAGATCGGAGCGACCACCGGGATGGAATGCAGCTCG
>JBARNF010000625.1:0-12656 GCA_049802835.1 Bradyrhizobium sp. | reverse complement strand
GTGGCCGCCTTCGCGGCCAATCCGCAGTCGCGCGCGCTCGGCCGCTCCATCCTGCTCGAATGTATGCTCGGCGTGGTCATTCTCGGGGTCGTGGCCGGCTGGCGTTTCACGCCGCCGCCGCGCAGCCTGGTGCCGGACACGCCGCTCGGCGTTCACATCCACAGCGACCGTGCCATGTTTCAGGTGCTGGTCTCTCCGGGGCGCGTCGGTCCCGACAGCTTCCTGCTCCAATTGATGAACGCGGATGGCACGCGGCTGCAGGCAAAGGAAGCGACGCTGACGTTGGAGATGCGCGACGGCGGCGTCGGGCCGCTCGAGCGCAAGGCCGTTCTCGGTGCCGACGGTGATTGGCATGTTGCGGACGTGCCGATGCCGTTGCCCGGGCGTTGGCACCTGCGGATCGACGCTCTGGTGAGCGATTTCGATCGGATCAGCCTGGAGGATGACTTCGAGCTCGGGCCGCGGTGAGGCCTGTGGAAGGTTCGCGATGGAGCGGAGATCGGGCCGTCGCCACGCGCTGAACCTGCACCTCAGCCAAACCAGTAAAATCATCGACAATCCGGTGGCTTAGCCGCCTTTTTTCAACGTCAGCCTTGTGTTTTGCCGCCCGATCCGGTTTGACTGCGCCAGCCCGAACCGAATCTCGAAGGCCTCTCCCATGCGTCTGACGCGGTTTTTCCTGCCCATCCTGAAAGAAAATCCGAAGGAAGCCGAGATCGTCTCGCACCGGTTGATGCTGCGTGCCGGCATGCTGCGGCAGGAGGCGGCCGGCATCTATGCGTGGCTGCCGCTGGGCTTCAAGGTTCTGAAGAAGATCGAGCAGATCGTGCGTGAGGAGCAGAACCGCGCCGGTGCGCTGGAACTGTTGATGCCGACCCTGCAGCTCGCCGACCTCTGGCGCGAGAGCGGCCGCTACGACGCCTATGGCCCGGAGATGCTGCGGATCAGCGATCGCCACAAGCGCGAGTTGCTATATGGGCCGACCAACGAGGAAATGATCACGGAAATCTTCCGTGCCTACGTGAAGTCCTACCGCAACCTGCCGCTCAATCTCTATCATATCCAATGGAAATTCCGCGACGAGCAGCGTCCGCGCTTCGGCGTGATGCGCGGCCGCGAATTCCTGATGAAGGACGCCTATTCGTTCGATCTCGACGAAGCCGGCGCGCGGCGCGCCTACAACAAGATGTTCGTGGCGTATTTGCGCACCTTCGCGCGGATGGGGCTGAAGGGCATCCCGATGCGGGCCGAGACCGGTCCGATCGGCGGCGACCTCAGCCATGAATTCATCGTGCTCGCCGAGACCGGTGAGTCCGGTGTCTATTGCGACCGCGATGTCCTCGACCTGCCGATCCCGCAGGCGTCGGTCGATTATGACGGCGACCTGACGCCGATCATCAAGGAGTGGACCTCGCTCTATGCCGCCACCGAGGATGTCCATGACGCCGCCCGCTTCGAGGCCGAGGTGCCGGCGGAACGGCGGGTTCACACTCGCGGCATCGAGGTCGGCCAGATCTTCTATTTCGGCACCAAATATGCCGAGCCGATGAAGGCCCTGGTCGCGGGGCCGGACGGCACGGAAGTCACCGTCCATGGCGGCTCCTACGGCGTCGGTGTCTCGCGTTTGGCCGGCGCCATCATCGAGGCCTGCCATGACGACGCCGGCATCAAATGGCCGGAAGAGGTGGCGCCGTTCCGGGCCGTGATCCTCAACCTGAAGCAGGGAGGCTCGGACACGGATGCCGCCTGCGAGCAACTCTATCGTGATCTTCTCGCCAAGGGCGTAGACGTGCTCTACGACGACACCGAGCAGCGCGCCGGCGCGAAGTTTGCCACGGCCGACCTCATCGGCATCCCCTGGCAGATCATGGTCGGTCCCAAGAGCCTCGCCGAGGGCAAGGTCGAGGTGAAGACCCGCAGCGACGGCGCGCGGCAGATGATGTCGCCGGCCGACGTCGTGGCCCAGCTTGGCGCCGGACCACACGCGGGCTGAATCACACGTTCGATCCTCGGATTATCCACCGGGGCTGACGGCCCCCCGAGGCCAATCCGGCCACAATCGGCCCGAATCATGGGATTATCGCGCAATGGATGAAACCATGACCGAACCCCTGCAGACCGTGCCTTTCGCCCCCTTCGAGTGGATGCTGTCGGGGCGCTATTTGCGCGCCCGCCGCCGCGAGGGGTTCATCTCCGTCATCGCGGGGTTCTCCTTCCTCGGCATCATGCTGGGCGTTGCCACGCTGATCATCGTGATGGCCGTGATGAACGGCTTCCGCAAGGAGCTGCTCGACAAGATCCTCGGTCTCAATGGCCACCTGCTGGTGCAGCCCCTGGAATCGCCGCTGACGGACTGGAAGGACGTCTCCGACCGGATCGCGCAGGTGCAGGGCATCCGGCTCGCTGCTCCCGTCGTCGATGGCCAGGGCCTCGGCTCGTCACCGTTCAACGCCTCGGGCGTGTTCATCCGTGGCATCCGCTCGCAGGACCTGACGAACCTGACGTCGATCGCCAGGAACATCAAGCAGGGCTCGCTCGAAGGGTTCGACGATGGGCAGGGCGTCGCCATCGGCCGCCGGCTCGCGGATCTGTTATCGCTGCACGCCGGCGACAGCATCACGCTGGTCGCGCCCAAGGGCGCGGTGACCCCGATGGGCACGACGCCGCGCATCAAGCCCTACAAGGTCGCGGCGGTGTTCGAGATCGGCATGTCGGAATATGACTCCAGCTTCGTGTTCATGCCGCTCGCCGAAGCCCAGGCCTATTTCAACCGCAACAACGACGTCACCGCGATCGAGATCTTCACCAGCAATCCCGACAAGGTGGAGCAGTTCCGCAAGACCGTGACCGAGGCTGCGGGACGTCCGGTCTTCCTGGTCGACTGGCGCCAGCGCAATTCGACCTTCTTCAACGCGCTCCAGGTCGAGCGCAACGTGATGTTCCTGATCCTGACCCTGATCGTGCTGGTCGCCGCGCTCAACATCGTCTCGGGGCTGATCATGCTGGTCAAGGACAAGGGCCAGGACATCGCCGTGCTCAGAACGATGGGCGCGTCGCAGGGCGCGATCATGCGGATCTTCCTGATCACCGGCGCTTCGATCGGGGTGGTCGGCACCCTGACCGGGTTCGTCGTCGGATTGCTGATCTGCATGAACATCGAGACCATCAGGCTGTTCCTGTCGTGGTTGACCAACACGGAGCTGTTTGATCCGACGCTCTACTTTCTGTCGAAGCTGCCGGCCGAGATCGATGCCGGTGAGACGAGCGCGGTCGTCATCATGGCCCTGACCCTGTCTTTTCTGGCTACGCTCTACCCCTCCTGGCGCGCCGCCCGATTAGACCCGGTCGAAGCGCTTCGCTACGAGTGAGGCGCTGATGGACGAGCAGGGGGCGGAGGATGTACCGGTCGTTTATCTCCATGAGATCAAGCGGCGGTACATGCAGGGCGAGCAGCAGCTGACCATTCTGGACGGCGCCAAGCTCGCGCTGTGGGCCGGGCAGTCGGTGGCATTGGTGGCGCCGTCGGGCTCGGGCAAGTCGACCTTGCTGCACATCGCCGGTCTCCTGGAGAGCCCGGACGAGGGCGAGGTCTATGTCGGGGGCGTGCCGACCTCGCAGCTGACCGACATCGAGCGCACCCAGATGCGCCGCACCGACATCGGCTTCGTGTACCAGTCGCACCGCCTGCTGCCGGAATTCACGGCGCTGGAGAACGTGATGCTGCCGCAGATGATCCGCGGCTTGAAGCGTTCGGAAACGGTGAAGCGGGCGACCGAGATCCTGGCCTATCTCGGGCTCGGCGAGCGCATCAAGCACCGTCCGGCCGAGCTCTCCGGCGGCGAGCAGCAGCGGGTCGCGATCGCGCGTGCCGTCGCCAACGCCCCGCGTGCGCTGCTGGCGGACGAGCCGACCGGCAATCTCGATCCTGGGACCGCCGATCACGTCTTTCACGCCCTGATGCAGCTCGTGAAGGCGACGCGGGTCGCGATGCTGATCGCGACCCATAACATGGAGCTGGCCGGCCGCATGGACCGGCGGGTCTCGATTGTCGGCGGCAAGGTCGTCGAGCTGGATTGAGCCGGACGTTTTCAGGGCCGGATCACCGTTATCTTGAACGGCCGGCCATGCACGGCCGCGTGCGCTACCGCCTCATTGATGTGGTCCAGATCGAAGCAGGTCGCCTCGAACTGCCCGAGATCCAGCAGTCCGGCCCTGATCAGCCCGACGAGCTTCGTCGTTGCATTGGGTGGACACATCCAGACGCCGTGGATGGTGATGCAGTTGCGCATGATCCAGGGATAGGGCAGCTCGAGCCCGGCGCCGCCCAGCATCCCGACCCCGCCCATCAACACCACGCGCCCATAGGGCCGGACGGCCATCAAGGCCGGCCGAACCACGTCGGTCGTCACCGACGGCGGCATGATGTCGAAGACGCAGTCGATCGGGGCCGGCGATGCGCTGACCATGCGCTCGCGATCCTCGGTCTCGTTGCCTGAAAGCCTGACCGGGTGCACGCGCGGTCCGAATCTGGCGCGGAGCTCGGCCAGCATCGCCTCGTTGCGGCCGGGCGCCACGACGGCGCCCGCGCCCATCGCAAGTGCCACCGCGACCGCAGCGCTGCCGAACCTGCCGGTCGCACCGCTGACCAGCACGGTCTCGCCGGCCTGAAGATCGGCGGCGAGAAAGCCACCATAGGGCACCAGCAACGTACCGAGTGCACACCACCGGGGCGCGTCGCATTCGTCGATGAGACCGATCGGCTTGGCGTTCTCGGTCGGCAGGCGCATGCGCTGGGCAAATGAGCCATGGCGGAAATACTGCTGCAGCTTCAGCCCGCCCGGTCCCCGCGCGCTCCAGCCCTGCAGCGTGATGTCGGGGGCGAGATCACTGTCGCGTGAGCGCACCGTCGGATCGCAGAACACCCAGTCGCCGGTCGCAAGATGCGTCGCATCGGGACCGATGGCGCTGACCCGGCCGATGCCACCAACTCCGGGAATGACAGGGAGATCGAGCAGGTACTTTCGTTCGCCGCTGAACACCTCGTTGGCATAGGACAGCACGCCGGTCGCTGCGATGTCGACGATGACCTCTCCGGTGCCGAGCACCGGATCAGCGACATGCTCGATCTCGAGCGGCGATCCGAAACGCTTCAGTACGGCGGCCTTCATGATCTTTCTCCGATCCGGCATAGCGGTGGCCCAACCTGCCGGTCTATGCTGCGGCCTGGAAGGCCTGGTATTATCCTAGGACTACGCAGGCCCAGGGTTCCGGCCTCGATCTCGGCTGGAGGCCAGCGAGGAGACATGAGCGATCCGCGACACGCCGAGTTCGGAAACTTCCTGCGCTCCCGCCGTGAGAAGCTGACGCCGGAGGCTGTCGGGCTTGCAACCGGGCGGCGGCGGCGTACGGCCGGGCTGCGCCGGGAGGAAGTGGCCGAGCTCGCCGGCATCGGGGTCGACTGGTACATCCGTCTCGAGCAGGGCCGCACCGTGAAGCCGTCGCCTTCGACCATCGACGCGCTGGCGCGCGCCTTGCGCTTGAGCCGGACGGAGCATGCCCATCTCAAGGCTCTGGCACGCGACCCCCAGCGCAAGCCGTTCGTGCGCGAACAGGTGCCGGCCGGACTGCGCGAGCTGGTGCAGAGTCTGAACCAACCGGCTTACATCACGGGGCGGAGATGGGACGTGCTGGCCTGGAATGCGGCCGCAGATGAGATCTTCGGCTTCTCACGCCTTGCCGATGATGAGCGCAACACGTTGCTGATCGTGCTGTGCACGCCGGATGCGCGCCGGCTGTTCGGGCCGCAATGGAAGGAGCAGGCCAGGCGCATGGTCGCGCAGTTCCGTGCCACGCATGATCTGTGGGCCGGCGATCCTGCTTTTGTCGATCTGCTCGCGCGGCTGCGGCGTGGCAGCCGTGAGTTTCGGCAATGGTGGGCGGCCCACGACATCGCCGGCCCCGCTGCCGGCGAGAAGCTGCTCGATCATCCGAAAAAGGGACGATTGACGCTGAAATACGCGACGTTCCAGGCCAACGATGATCCTGCGCTGAAGCTTGCGATCTACTACGCGTGAGCGTCGTCGCCGGAACGTGAGCGATTAGTTGCGAAAGGAATCACTGCAGAGGGAGCCGCGGACCATACATTCGTCAGCTTTGCGCATGAAGATGCTACGCATTCGCAAGGAGCCTCGTGATGCCTTGAAGATTTCACGACTGAGACGACAAGGCGACGTCGATGTGACGCGGAATGCTGACGCATCGTTGCGGAACTCACATCGTATTGTGGCGCGCGACGGACATCGGTCACGACTCCTCCATATATCTTATTAGTCGTTTGTTCATATCGCAGCAAAACCCTATAAAGACAGGCATTTGCGTATAATCGCATAAAAGCCGAAAAGAACCGTTCTAATCTACCCAATGAGTTGACGTCGGCGGCGTGTGGGGCATGAGCACGTCGTCGTGCTGCATGTTTTTCGTACGGAGTAGAGGGTTTGGGGACCTTGGGACAAAAGCTACGGAGTTCGATGATGAAAACGCTTGTCGGCGCAACGGTGGGGCTCGGCGCAATGGCCGTCGCGACGTCTGCTTTCGCGGCTGATCTTCCAATGAAGAAGGGTCCCTACACCAAGGCTCCGCCAGCGGTCATGGCGACGGTGTATGATTGGAGCGGCTTCTATGTCGGCTTCAACGCCGGCGGCGGCTCCAGCCGCGACTGCTGGAATCTGATCTCGAACGCCGGCGTCGCCGTCAACCCGGCGGCGAATCGCGAGGGCTGCTCCGGCGGCGGCGGCGCCGCAGTCGGTGGCCAGGTCGGCTATCGCTATCAGATGGCCAACTGGGTGTTCGGCGTCGAGGCGCAGGGCGACTGGGCGAACTTCAAGGGCACGAATCGCAACCTGATTCTTCCCAATGTCAGCGACCGCTCGCGCACCAACGGCTTCGGCCTGTTCACCGGCCAGGTCGGTTACGCCTTCGACAACATTCTGGGCTACGTCAAGGGCGGTGCAGCGGTCGTCGGCGATCGCTATGACACCTTCAACACGACCACAAATGTGATGCTCGACCGCGCCAACACGACGCGGTGGGGCGGTACGATCGGCGCGGGTATCGAATACGGCTTTGCACCGAACTGGTCGGTCGGCGTCGAATACGACCACATCTTCCTCGGCAACAAGAACCTGAACTTCGTTGCCGCCGCTGGCGCGCCCGCGATGACCCATCGCATCAAGCAGGATGTCGACATCGGGCTCGTGAAACTGAACTACAAGTTCGGTCCGGGCTTCGGGATGATGCACTGACGGCATCTCAACATTGAGCGAGACGGTTCGTCGAAGCCACGGCTTCGACGAACCGGAGGCGCGATCCTACCGGCCGCCTGAAGAACGCGGCGTGCCGGAGCGAACCGCAAGGCGCGTACGCTCAGTCTTCCTCGAACTCAAAGAGATTTGGCAGCGGCGCGAACGGATTCGGCGCGGGCGGCCGCGGCTTGATCCGCTGCCTGTGAGGATAGGGATAGGGCGTCGCGCGCGGATCGTTGCTGACGCCGGCGAAGTACGGATTGGCGACGCAATACAGCAGTCGTCCGGATGCCGTGGCCTGGCACTGTGCGTAAGTGTCGAAGGTGCAGTTGCTCAAGCCTGGAAACTGGTCGCCCTGCAGGCAGAACGCATGCCTGATGCCGACGGCCTGCGCCGGGGCATGGGCTGCGACCACGAGGCCGGCTGCAGCCAGGGCCGCAAAGAACACGTCACGCATCACCGATCTCTCCCCTTCATCCCGTGATGACCAGAACTCGCGCGCCATGCGGCGAAGCGATGGCGCGAAAGCCTGATCCGTGTGTAGTCGGTCAGGCCCTGATTGCATATCGAAAAGTTCCATCAACACACTGTGATTGCAGATTAATTTCCAGTCATGTCTCGCGTCGCTTCAGAAGCGATCTGTGACCTCCCCGCTACAGCAATTGTGGCACAGATCAGTAAGACGTGCGGCTGGCCTGGGGGCCAATTGAGACGAGACTGGACCTGTGATGAAGAAACTTCTGTTGATGACGACGGCGCTCGTGGTGCTGGCCTCGCCGGCGCTGGCCGCGGATCTCGCCGCGCGTCCCTACACGAAGGCGCCGCCGCAGATGATGGCTGCGATCTATGACTGGAGCGGCTTCTACATCGGCGTGAACGGTGGCGGCGGCTGGAGCAAGAATACCTGGGATCTGGTCGGCGGCGGACGTGAGGGCTCGCACGATGCCTCCGGCGGCACCGTCGGTGGTCAGGTCGGCTATCGCTGGCAGATGAATCAGTTCGTGTTCGGCGTCGAGGCGCAGGGCAACTGGGCCGACCTCTCCGGCGACAATGTGAGCGCGCTGTTCGCGACTCGCAACCGCACCAAGACCGATGCGTTCGGCCTGTTCACCGGCCAAGTCGGTTACGCCTTCAACAACGTGCTGCTGTACGCCAAGGGCGGTGCTGCGGTGACCAGCAACAAGTACACGATCACCAACGCGGCGACCGGCGGGTTCCTCGCCTCCAATGACAATACGCGCTGGGGCGGCGTCATCGGTGCGGGCCTCGAGTACGGCTTCGCGCCGAACTGGTCGCTGGGTGTCGAATACGACCACCTGTTCATGGACCGTCAGAACGTCAGCTTCGGCGCGTTCGGCTCCGACAGCATCAAGCAGGATGTCGACCTGTTCACCGCCCGCCTGAACTATCGGTTCGGCGGCCCGGTCATCTCCAGGTACTGAGGCACGACAGCCTCAGATCGGCGGATCGGAAAGCCCCGGCGCGGTCTCGCGCCGGGGTTTTTCGTGCGCGCGCTTCGGATTAACCACGCGCTGCGAGCAGCAAGGCTAGGATCTGGCGGGACGCTTGACGTGAGAACAAAAAAGGAACATTGTTCCTTGTATGTTCTAGCTCAGGGAGGTCACCATGCTGAAGGTTTTCGTCGAAGAAGCCGCCGCACTGGCGTCGATCACGCTGTTCGTCGGCATGATCGCGCTCTGGGCGCAAATCATTCCCCAGTTGTGAGTTTTCCAGGGCTGCCACTGGGGAAAAGCCGGACAACTGCAGCGGGCACCGGACTCGCCTGCGGCTGATCCGATATCATGGCGGGGCGAGTCGGCGACGCGCCAGGATCGGGTGATCCGGTGGCCGCCGGCCAACGCCACACCGTAGTCTCGGAAAATCCCAAGGGAAGCTGCAAGGCGAGCATGTCCAGCGCCGGGTTCGTTCATCTCCACGTCCATTCCGCCTATTCGCTGCTGAAGGGCTCGATCAAGATCGGCAAGCTCGGCGAGCTCGCCAAGGCCGACCGCCAGCCGGCGCTGGCCCTGACCGACACCGACAACATGTTCGGCGGGCTCGAATTCTCCGACAAGATGGCGAGCTACGGCATCCAGCCGATCGTGGGCTGCGAGCTTGCGATCGACTTCGGCGACATGGACCCCAATGCGCGCAACGCCGCCGCGGTGGCGCAGCCGTCGCGAATCGTCCTGCTGGCGGCGCGCGAGGAGGGCTATCGTCACCTGATGCGGCTGAACTCGCGCGCGTTTCTCGATACCCCGACGCACCAGGCCCCGCACATCAAGTTCGACTGGCTGAAGGAGGGCGTCGACGGCGTGATCGCGCTGACCGGTGGGCCGGACGGCCCGATCTCGCTTGCGATCCAGCACGACATGGCCGCCTTGGCGACGCAGCGCTGCGAGCGGCTGGCGAGCCTGTTCGGTGACCGCCTGTACATCGAGTTGCAGCGCCATGGCGTCGATCGCGAGCGTCGCGTCGAGGGCGGGTTGATCGACATCGCCTTCGGCAAGGGCCTGCCGCTGGTGGCGACCAACGAGCCCTATTTCGCGACCGCCGACGACTACGAGGCGCACGACGCGCTGCTGTGCATCGCCGGCGGTCACCTCATCGCCGATACCGAGCGCGTGCAGCTAACGCCGGAGCATCGGTTCAAGACGCGCGCCGAAATGGCGGTGCTGTTTGCCGACATTCCGGAGGCCTTGGTCTCGACGGTCGAGATCGCCGAGCGCTGCTCGTACCGGCCGCGCACGCGCAAGCCGATCCTGCCGCTGTTCACGGTCGGCGCCGGCACCGGCACCGATGCCGTGGATGCCGCGAGCGCCGAGGCGGCCGAGCTGAAGCGACAGGCCGAGGAGGGCTTGGAGCGCCGCCTGAAGGTGCACGGCCTCGCGCCGGGCATGACCGAGGAGGACTATCAGAAGCGGCTGGCGTTCGAGCTCGACGTCATCATGCGTATGAAATATGCGGGCTACTTCCTGATCGTGTCCGACTTCATCAAATGGGCGAAGGCGCACGGCATTCCGGTCGGCCCGGGCCGCGGCTCCGGCGCCGGCTCGCTGGTGGCCTGGGTGCTGACCATCACCGACCTCGACCCGATGCGCTTCGCGCTGCTGTTCGAGCGCTTCCTCAATCCCGAGCGCGTGTCGATGCCTGACTTCGACATCGATTTCTGCCAGGACCGTCGCGGCGAGGTGATCTCCTACGTCCAGCAGCGTTACGGCCGCGACCAGGTGGCGCAGATCATCACCTTCGGCACGCTGCAGGCGCGCGGCGTGCTGCGTGACGTCGGCCGCGTGCTGCAGATGCCCTATGGCCAGGTCGACAAGCTCACCAAGCTGGTGCCGCAGAATCCGGCCGCGCCGGTGACGCTCGCCGCGGCCATCGAGGGCGAGCCGAAGCTGCAGGCGTTCCGCGACGAGGACCCGGTGGTGGCGCGGGCCTTCGACATCGCGATGCGCCTCGAGGGCCTGACGCGGCACGCCTCGACCCACGCCGCAGGCATCGTGATCGGCGACCGCCCGCTGAGCGAGCTGGTGCCGATGTATCGCGATCCGAAATCGGACATGCCGGTCACCCAGTTCAACATGAAATGGGTCGAGCCGGCCGGCCTCGTGAAATTCGACTTCCTCGGCCTGAAGACGCTGACCGTGCTCGACGTCGCGGTCAAGCTCTTGAAGCAGCGCGACGTCCATGTCGATCTCGCGACCTTGCCGATCGACGACGCGCCGAGCTATCAGATGCTGGCGCGTGGCGACGTGGTCGGCGTGTTCCAGGTTGAAAGCCAGGGCATGCGGCGCGCCTTGATCGACATGCGCCCGGACCGCTTCGAGGACATCATCGCACTGGTCGCGTTGTACCGGCCGGGCCCGATGGCGAACATTCCGACCTATTGCGCGCGCAAGCACGGCGAGGAGGAGCCGGAATATCTGCACCCGATCCTGGAGCCGATCCTCAAGGAGACCTTCGGCGTCATCATCTACCAGGAGCAGGTGATGCAGGTCGCGCAGCAGATGTCCGGCTATTCGCTCGGCGAAGCCGACCTGCTGCGCCGCGCCATGGGCAAGAAGATCCGCGCCGAGATGGACAAGCAGCGTGTCCGCTTCGTCGAAGGCGCGATCCAGAACGGCGTGCCCAAGGACCAGGCCGACACGATCTTCGACCTGCTCGCGAAGTTCGCCGACTACGGCTTCAACAAGTCGCACGCGGCCGCCTATGCGCTGGTGTCGTATCACACCGCCTACATGAAGGCGCATTATCCGGTCGAGTTCATCGCCGCATCGATGACGCTCGATCTCAACAACACCGACAAGCTCTCGGAATTCCGCTCCGAGGCGCAGCGCCTCGGCATCAAGATCGAGCCGCCGTCGATCAACCGGTCGGGGCCGACCTTCGAGGTCAGCGGCAACACGATCTTCTATGCGCTGGCAGCCCTCAAGGGCGTCGGACCGCAGGCGATCGAAATGATGGTGGAGGCCCGCAACAAGGGGGGGCCATTCACCTCGCTCGCCGATTTCGCTGCCCGCGTCAATCCGCGCGCGATCAACAAGCGCATCATCGAGACGCTGGCTGCAGCCGGCGCCTTCGACGGGCTCGACAAGAACCGCGCGCGCGTGTTCGCAGGCGCCGATGCGGTCGTCGCGGCTTGCCAGCGTGCCAATGAGGCCGCCACATCGGGCCAGAACGACATGTTCGGCAACGCCGCCGACGCGCCCGCGATCATCCTGCCGAACATCGAGAACTGGCTGCCCGCCGAACGGCTCCGGCGCGAATATGACGCGATCGGCTTCTTCCTCTCGGGACACCCGCTCGACGACTACGCCGCGGCGCTGAAGCGCCTGCGCGTGCAGAGCTGGGCGGAGTTCTCGCGCGCCGTAAAGACCGGCGCGACCGCCGGAAAGGTTGCCGCGACCGTGGTGTCACGCATGGAGCGCCGCACCAAGACCGGCAACAAGATGGGCATCATGGGCTTGTCCGATCCGACCGGTCATTTCGAGGCGGTGCTGTTTTCCGAAGGTCTCGCGCAATATCGCGACGTGCTCGAGCCGGGAGCTGCGGTGCTGCTGCAACTCGGCGCCGAACTGCAGGGCGATGACGTCCGTGCGCGCGTGCTGCATGCCGAGCCGCTCGACGATGCCGCCGCCAAGACGCAGCGCGGCCTGCGCATCTTCCTGCGCGACACCAAGCCGCTCGAGTCGATCGTCAGGCGGCTGCAGGGACCGGAAGGCGCGTCAGCCAATGGCAACGGCGCTGGCGCCAAGGCGGCCGCGCCGCCATTGGCGCCGCGGACCGCGGCGGGGGAGGGCGAGGTATCGCTGGTCATGATCCTCGACCACGAGACCGAGGTGGAGATGAAGC
>JBARNF010000624.1:0-3302 GCA_049802835.1 Bradyrhizobium sp. | reverse complement strand
GGATTGCGCGTACCCGATTGGATGGACGCATAAGGCCGTGTAGAGCCTCCTGCCGAGGAGCAACAATTCCACATCGCCTGCCTTGAGGCATTGCTCCTTGTAGGCCGCGCAGCTCGCAACGTGAATGGGACTCAAGAAACGCGCGAGCAGCCGGCAGCGCTGGTCCTCCGACAACGAATAATTGAATGGCGTCTGCGTGACGTGCCAGTTGACAAGTTTCGTCATCAACGGAGCGCCAGCTGCACGCTCGACGACCGGCAGGATGTTCTTGCGAAGCAGATAGGATATTTCCAAATAGGTGGTCAGCGGGTCGCGCCGCGACACAGACTGTTCATGCATGCGCACGTTGACGAGCGGCAATTGCACCATGCCGAAGCGGCAGCCGATTGCGCGCGCCCGTGCCCACTGGTCGAAATCCGAGGCGACCTTCATCGTTTCGTCGCGCGCGCCTATTCGCTCATGGGCGGCCCGCGATATGAGGACCGAACCGGCGATCACCCTGTTCCACCCGATCCACGACTCGAGTGCGTTCAAATTGTACGGCTGGTTGAACGTCGTTTCCAGCTCGGCTGCCCGAGGATGGCGGCCGCGATCCACATCGACGAAGTTTGCGTAGCTCGCGACGATATCGACCTGCGGATGACTGCGGAAATACGCCAACTGCTCTTCGATCTTGCGCGGTTCGATCCAGTCGTCGGAGTCGACATAGTTGATATAGTGTCCGCGCGACAGCTTGAATGCGCGATTGTAGGTCGCGACCAAGCCGACGTTCTTCTCGTTGACATGAAGTTGAACACGCGGGTCGCCGAACGAACGTACCACGTCACGGGACCGGTCCGTCGAGGCATCGTCGACAACGATGACTTCGAGGTCGGCGATAGTTTGAGCAAGAATGCTGCTCAACGTCTCGGCTATGAACGATTCATAATTGTAGGACGCGACGATGAAGGACACCAAAGGCCTTCGCTTCGCGTGAAATTCCGTGCCATTGCGCGCATCCGGTTGGAACGGAACCGACGCGCTCGCGCGCGCTCCTTCCGCCTCGCCTGCGTTCACCCGCATTTCCGATCCTTGGCGATCACTGTCCTCCGCAGTACTTTTTCGCGAGTCCGATCCTCGGCTGTGCGCCCCCAAAAGATAATCCCCACGATAGAAGTCGAGCCTGACGGGATATTCCTCGCCATCTGTCGGAGCCGTCGGATGCGTCGGAGCGGGTTCGCCGCGTTCGATCTGGTCGCGAACCTCTACCAGCCGGGCGACCAGCCCTTGTGGCGTCAGATCGATGGGATATGTCCAGCACCACGGCACGCCTGCAGTCCGCTCGCGGAAAGCCCCGATCGCGGGGGTGAGCACCGGTGCGCCCGCAGCGAACGCTTCGCTGAGGGTATGGCTGTACGTTTCCGGCCAGCGCTGAGGAAAAAATATCACATGCGGCGCCACGCCCTCGATCAAGCACGGCAGTTCCTCGACGTCGTAATTTCCCGACGTCGACAAGACTGCACGGTAGGAATCGGCGCGTGATTTGAGCCCGCCGACGAAATCTCCGATCACATGCCAGGAGATCGGCAGATCCTGCTGCATGGCCGCCTCGATGCAATCCAGCAGGTACGCACCGCCCTTGTGCTCCGATATTCGTCCCAAAATCGCGACCTTCATCTGGGCATCCCGATGAAGCGTCGGCGGCCCGAGTGTCTGGGGCGCCCGGTACGGCGCTTCCATGTAGGGCGCGACGATGATGTTGGCGTCCGGCACGTATCTGCGCACCCGGACCGCGACATCGATGCTCGGACATATGACGCGGCTGGCTTCGCGGGTCAGCGTCGTCCCGAGAGCGCGCCAGCGCAGGATGTCGGTGTCCAGCTTGGGCTCGCCGCCGTCCTTCAGGCATTGCGAGCACCCGAACTCGTCCGGTTCGCCGCAATAAAGGTAATCGTTGCGCTGGAGCGATATTCGCGGGCAAATTGCGGTGTAATCGTGCCAGGTCAAGTCATATGGCGCACCAAATTGCGCGAGGAAGCTGCCGATCTCGGGGAGAATGGCGAGAAAATGGTGAACATGAATCCGCGTCACGCCGAAAGCGCGCAACAAAGGAATGATCTCGCTCATGTTCGGCGCGGTGAATTCGACCCGGCGGTACGTGGAACCGTCCGGCACAAACAGGAAGAAATCAAGCCCCTCTCCCCCGCGCCGCACGATCAGAACGAGATGGTATGACACGTCTCGAAGGCTCTCGGTCAACTCGGCCACGTTCTTTTCGGTTCCGCCTCCCCACCCGTGCAGGAGATTGAGCACAACCGGGACACTTTTCCGTCGGCACAAGGCCGCCGTGACCAGCAAACGCAACGACGCCGCCGGATCTCGCTCGATCCACCGGGCGACCGACACTTCGTAATTCGGATGACGTTCGCGCACCAGCGCGGCCGCTCTCTTCTTTCTTTCGTAGCTGGATTCCGCAAAGCTCGTCTCGCCGGCGTGAAATACGAACACGTCTCCGGCAAGAAGGTTACGCCAGCCTCGGATCGCGGCGCGCAGACAGAAGTCGACCTCCTCACCATAACCCATCCCGAACGCGTCCGAGTCGAACCGGCCCACGTCGTCCAGGCAGGCTCGCGTGATCAGCATGCAGAAACCGACGCCGGTCGGAATTTCGACAGCGCGGCCTGCATTCGCCTCCGCGCATGCCACGTCGATGTCGCGCACGGAACATCCGCCCGGCAGCTCGGGCGCGCCACCGATGTCCGGATAGCTGCAGATCGTCGCGTTGTTCGAGAATGGCGTGACCGTGCCCACGCGGGGGGCCGCGTAAGCCTGGGCGGCAAGCCGGTCTATCCAGTTTCCGTGCACCTCGGTGTCGCTGTTCAACAAGACCACCTCGCCTGTGGCCGCCGCCATTCCGAGATTCACGCTTGCCACAAACCCGAGATTGGAGGAGTTTCTCAGCAACAGCACGCGCTCGCGCTTCTCGAGATTGGACAGATAGATGCCGATCTCGGGTTCGGGACTGGCGTCGTCGATGAGAATGAGTCGCCCGAACGCCCGGTTTTCCTCGCGCGACCGCAACACGCTCTCGAGACATCGTCGCGTCTCGGACAAGCCGCGGTAGATCGGGATGATAACGTCCACACGCAGTTCAGATGGCAGGGAGGGCTCGCGTCGTCCCGTCGGAGCAATCGCGGCATCTTTTGCGATACGGCCTATCCGCTCGTAGCTTCTGGCACGCAAGAAGGTCGGGGATCCTGTGCGGTCTCGGCGGGACGTCGGCATGCGGTCGTGCTCGGACGGCTCGACGTATGCCCCAGCAC